>NZ_JBFTNR010000212.1:0-5587 GCF_056665995.1 Stenotrophomonas sp. 05L44_2 | reverse complement strand
GTCATCGAGTGTTTGACCGACGACGAGCTGCTGGACTTGAAAGACAAAATGGAGCGAGCCAGGGAGTGCCGCGTTGAGGGCATCGGGTTCGATGAAGCAGGACTGGTCAGGGAGCAAAGACTATGATCGCGGTACTTCTAACACTCGCACTTTCCACCTCAGCAATCTCCGATCGGTGGGTTGAAGTGGGCGCCACTGTCGTTGGCGGGAGCGTCTATGTGGACAAGTCGACCGTTGTGAAGTCTGAGGACGGAACCACCGTGTGGGTGAAGTTCGTCGGAGGCGGCGAGCGGGTTTTGGGGTCTCCACTGGCAGCTGAAGCCATGGCCCGCGTGTCATTCTCTTGCTCTCAAATGACCTACTCGGTCCATGACGTTATACGTCGCGATGGTGCTGGCCGGCCGCTTCCTTCGCAGGCTGCGGACAAGGTCGGTGATCGTACGGTCGTACCAGATACGATCTACGAAGCCCTCTGGAACGCCACCTGCCGTTGAGTAGGTAGATGTTCTACCTACCGTTCGTCGGCTAATGCATAAAAATATCCCGTTCGGGATTGCGCAAGTATCCCGTTTTGCATATCGTTCTCCCAACGCCGCAGCACACCCACTCCCGGGAGCGGCTTGGAGACGAAGATGGGTCTGCACACTGCAACCGACATCGCCCGGAACGCCCAGCGGAGCTTTGATGGCCTGCTGCCGGCGGACACCGAGGTAGACAGCACTGCGCTGGAATCGCTCCGCGCTCTGCCGGCCATGCTCGAGGACGTGCTGGGCTACCAGGGCCCGACCTTCTGGGCCAAGGCCGCTCGCCTTCTGGACAGCCACAAGGATGCCGAGCTGGCCGAACTGTTCCGCAGCACGCGGGACCGGATCGTCAACGAGAAGGTTGAGGACACCGCTGGCGACGAGTCGATTTCCGCGAACGGCGCGATCGACCTGCTGCTGAAGAGGTACGCGGCATGACCGCCGCCCACCGCTACGCGCTGCGCCACACGGTCGCCTATGCGCTCGCTTTTTGCTTCGGCGTGACTGCCTGCTTGCTGGCGCAGGCGGTGCTGTCGTGAGCCGGGCCGATGCCGAGGTGGTCTTGGACACACTGATCTCGTTCGCAGCGCGTGATCTGGCAGCAGATGACCCGCGCCGCGACTTGATCACGGCCGGGCACGAAGTGGCCGCCATGTTCAACGAACTGCGCGCCGCGGCCTACGCCTCCCTGGTTGCGCGCGACTTGGCCGACCAGATGGCCGCAGACGAACGGCTGGACCGCGCTCTGGCCGCGTGCGAACCGGAGGGTCCGCATGAACCCGTTTGACCGACTGGATGCAGCCTTCGCCGCGCAGTTTGGCGCGCTGCCGCCCATCACCCCGCCGGTGTCGCTGGCCGATGCCGAAGCCCAACACGAGGCCGTGAACGGCCTATTTGCTGAGGAATCGAACGATGAGCAGTAAGCACACGCCTGGGCCGTGGGCCTATCAAGAGGACAGCGATGCCTACACGCACATCGTCCGCGGACCCAACAACCGGTTCATCTGTCAGCTCAATCAATCCACTTCCGCCGAAATCGAGGCCAACGCCCGCCTGATCGCCGCTGCGCCGGAGCTGCTGGAGGCATGCCAGACGTTCGCCGAATGGCTGCGTCGCGAGGAAGGTGTTGGCGACCTTGAAGCGCCTTGGCGCGGCAAGCGCGATACGCCGGAAGGTGAGGCGGCTTGGCGTGAGTGGTACTACGAAAACCTTCGCCTGTGCGGCTTGGCCCAAGAGCAGGCCCGCGCCGCCATCGCCAAGGCCACGGGCGCAATCGGTGCGCAGCAGCGAACGCAACCGTCCAACCATCCGCCATGCCCCGGTTGCTTCGACACCGAGTGCAACGGCGAGTGCATGGAGAACTTGTGATGCGCCTCCTGACCCTCCTCGGCTGCCGCAACCGCACCGACCTCGCCGCCTGCCTCGCCAGCTACGGCCTGCTGGGCTACCTCGCCTGGCTGATGGTCTGGCCCGCCTGAATTCCCCCGCCCTTACGGGCCCCGCGCCGGCCCGGATTCCACGACGCCGGCATTTTTCCCCGAGACCAAGGAATTGCCATGTCAGCACCCACTTTCCAGATTCCACAGGACGTCATCCAGCCGATCATCCAGGCCAACATCACGGCGGCCATTGCGCAGGCGTTGGGCGGTAGTGCGAATGTCCTGGAGAAGGCCATCAGCACGATTCTCTCCACACAGGTGGACGGCGAAGGAAAGCCGAGCAGCTACAGCCACCACTCCCATAGGAGCTGGCTTGACTGGGCCGTTGGTGACGCCATCCGCAAAGCCGCGCGCGCAGCTATCGAGGAGCAGATCGGCACGCTGCAGGCGGCGCTCAAGGAGCAGATGGTTGCCCAGCTCACGAAGAAGAACTCGCCTCTGATCAAGCAGATCGCGGAGGGCCTGGCAGCAGGCGCATTCAGCCCCGAGGCAATCAAGTGGCGTCTGACGATCAGTCCCGAAAGTCGCGACTGATCCACACCAGGCACCCGCCCGGCGGCGGCTCCGAGAGCCGGGCACCTATTCCACCTACCAGCAGAGCAGCCATGAGCAACCTCGTTCTCTCGCAAACCAAGAGCCTCGCCACGTCCCTGAACATGGGCGCCGCCGACGCGCAGGAGCTTGTCGCCGTACTGAAGGCCACCGCCTTCAAGGGCCAGGTCTCCGACGCGCAGATGACGGCCCTGCTGGTGGTGGCGAACCAGTACGGACTGAACCCGTGGACCAAGGAAATCTACGCGTTCCCGGACAAGAACAACGGCATCGTGCCGGTGGTCGGCGTCGACGGCTGGTCGCGCATCATCAACTCGCACGCTCAGTTCGACGGCATGGACTTCGAGCAGGACGAGCAGAGCTGCACGTGCTCGATCTACCGCAAGGACCGTAGCCGCCCGGTGCGCGTGACCGAGTACATGGCCGAGTGCCGCCGCTCCAACGCTGGCCCGTGGCAGTCCCATCCGCGCCGCATGTTGCGCCACAAGGCGATGATCCAGTGCGCGCGCTTGGCGTTTGGCTTCGTGGGCATCTACGAGCAGGACGAGGCTGAGCGCATCATCGAAGGCGAGGTTGTACGCGCCGAGCGCGCGCCGGCCAGCCGCACCCGTCAGCTGCCMGCCGAGCCGGAGGACACGCCCGAGCGCCAGGCGCTGTACGCGGGCCTGCAGGAGATTGCGAAGGCCGGTCTGGACGCCTATGCCGACGCGTGGGGCAAGCTGAGCCCCGAGCAGCGCAAGATGATCGGCCAGTCGGGCCACGAGACGCTGAAGGCTGAGGCGGAGCGCGCCGAGGCTGAGGAGGTCGCCCCGTGAAGCTGATCCACTGCGACCAGGGCAGCGACGCATGGCACAACGCCCGCGCCGGCGTCATCACCGCCAGCATGTTCTCCACCGCGCGCTCGCGTGTTGGCGAGCTGACCGACCAGCAGCGCACCTACGTGGATTCGGTGCTGGCCGGCATGGCGCCCAAGGCGGCTGCTGAGGCCTCCGGCTACAAGGCCGTGCCGAAGTCGGCGGTGATCGAGAAGGCGCTGGCCGGCGAGCCCATCGGCGATTTCAGCGAAGCGTCGAAGAACTACGCCTTCCGTCTGGCCGTCGAGCGCATCAGCGGTCAGCCGCTGGACGAAGGTTTCGAGACCTACGCCATGCGCCGCGGACACGAACTGGAGCCGTTTGCCCGCGCCGAGCATGAGGTGCAGTCCGGCCTGCTGGTGAAGCGCGCCGGGTTCGTCCTGAGCGACTGCGGCAACTACGGCTGCTCGGCGGACGGTTTCATCGGCGATGCCGGCGGCAGCGAATACAAGTGCTTCATCAACCCGGAGAAGCTGCGCGCCTTCCACATCGATGACGATGCGAGCGAGGTGTTCGAGCAGGCGCAGGGTTGCATGTGGCTGACGGACCGCGAGTGGTGGCACATCGGCCTGTACTGCCCCGCCCTGGTCTCGGCGAACCGCCAGCTGTGGTGGCGCCGCTTCGACCGCGACGAGGCGTTCATCGCCAAGATGCGCGCCGACCTGGATCAGTTCCGGCAGATGGTCGACGGGTTCGAGCAGTCCCTGCGCGCTGGTGATCGCCACCAGGAGGCAGCGTAATGGACGTGACGATCTACCCCAGCCACGCCAAATGCCTGCGCCGTGCCGGCCTCGCGCGCGCCCAGTTGTACGCACACGTGATCGAGGGCAAGCGCTACACCACCGCGCAGGTGGCGGAGATCCTGGGCATCTCCAACGACGCCGCCTACGAGCGGATCAAGCGCCGGGCCCACCCGCTCACGTGGGCAAGTCTGATGAAGGTTGGCCGGCCATGAAGACCTGCACGAAATGCGCCGCCCGGCTGCCGCTGCGGTTCTTCCCGCTGGTGAACGGCAAGGCCACGGCCGACTGCGCGCCGTGCCGGAACACCGACCGCCGCCTGCGCGATCCGCTGAAACCCCTGCGCGCCGATCCGCTGCAGGTCGAACTGAACCACCTCACCCACAGCTGGCAGCGCCGCACTCGTTGGCCGCTTCTGGCGCATCAGGAGACGCAACGATGAAGAACGGAGATATGCCTACAGCCCCGATGCTCAATGAGCATGGCTGCCCCCAGCATTACTCATCGATTCTGGTCCAACAGGGGCAGGTCACTGGCCTGACCAAGCGCGAACTGATCGCGGCAATGGCTATGCAGCGGTTCTTGGCAAACAAGGCCCATGCAACTCACTTCATGCCTGAGCACGACGCACGCTACTGCATCCAGATTGCCGACGCGCTTCTGGCCGAACTGGAGCAGAGCGCATGACCAGCATCCACGTACGGCCGACCTTCGACCTGGCCACGCAGGCCGAGAAGAACCGCCAGCGGCAGGAGATCGCCGACGACGTGGCGCAGTTCCTGCGCTCCGGCGGCAAGGTCCAGAAGCTAGGCAACAGCCCCATCGACCGATCCACCACCACCCGCCGCGAGGTGGTCGAGGGTGGCCACCGCAGCCGCACGAAGCAGGGAGCACGCGCATGACCACCGACAAGTCCCTTTCGGGCGGTGCACTGGACACTCTCATCGCCCTTGTGGAGAACGGACCTCTCTGGGATGGCGACCTGCCAAGCAAGTCCGGTCGGTACGAGCTGCTGGAGTTGGGCATGGCAGTGCGGATCGTGGTCAACGGCGAGGACGGCTATCAGGCAGCGACCATAGAAGGCGCACGCGCTTATTGCCTCCACTTTGGCGAAGAGCGAATCAGCGATGCCAAAGCCGCTCGAATCGCAAGGCGCTCTGTCATCAACGCCATTCATCGGAGCAAGAAGCCATGACCACCGACAAGACCCCCGCCACCCTGGCTGTTGATGTGCTGGCGGTGCTTCGTAGCCAGCTTTCATGGATTGGTCCGTGCCGTCCAGACGGCGACGAAATTGACTGCGAGCGCTGGGACCGAATCGAAGCTGCCATCGCCGCAGTCGCCAAGCTTATCGAGGCTGCGGACCGACTGGAGCGCAAAGCGATTGAACAGGCGCGCGTCACCTCATCTGTCTTCAATTCCGATCTTGCAAGCCTGCGCGTTGGCCTCGCCCGCGTCAAAGGAGAATCAGCATGAGC
>NZ_JBFTNR010000211.1:0-5601 GCF_056665995.1 Stenotrophomonas sp. 05L44_2 | reverse complement strand
GCGCTACCCGATGACGAACCCGGCCAGCGCCTCGGCGCAGTCGCGCTCGTCCTTGAACTGCAGCAGGTCGTCGGCACGGGTGCGGCCACGGTTCAGCGCGGCCACCGGCAGACCCGCCTTGGCCGCGGCCTGCACGAAGCGGAAGCCGGAATAGACCATCAGCGAGGAACCCACCACCAGTACTGCATCCGCCTGCTGCAGGTGCTCATGCACCGCAGCCACGCGTTCACGCGGCACGTTTTCGCCGAAGAACACTACGTCCGGCTTCAGCAGGCCACCGCAGTGCGGGCAGTCGGGCACCGCAAATGCGGAGAAGTCGGTTTCCAGATCGGCGTCACCGTCGGGCGCGATACCGGCCTGCAGCAATTCCCAGCCGGGGTTGGCCTGCAGCAGCCGCTGCTGGAACGCCTCACGCTCGCTGCGGCGTTCGCAGCCCATGCAGCGCACCAGGTCCAGGCGGCCATGCAGGTCGATCACGTTCTGGCTGCCCGCGCGCTGGTGCAGGCCATCCACGTTCTGGGTCAGCAGCACCTGCAGCTTGCCGCTGTCCTCCAGTGCGGCCAGCGCCTGGTGGGTGCCGTTGGGCCGGGCCTGGCCGAAGCGCGGCCAGCCCAGCAGGCTGCGCGCCCAGTAGCGTTGGCGGGTGGCGGACTCGCCCATGAAGGCCTGGTAGGTCACCGGCGGCGTGCGCTTCCACTGGCCATCGGCATCGCGGTAATCGGGGATGCCCGAGGCGGTGCTGCAGCCGGCGCCGGTCAGCACGAACAGGCGCTGGGCGCGGTCGATGAAGTCGGTGAGCGGCGGGGTCATGGCAGCCAGATGGGGGCGCACCGGCGCCCCCGCAAGCATCGGCTCAGGCCGCCGGCGCGCCGGGCAGCTGCGGCACGGTCACCGGGTGGCCATCGTCGCCCAGGGCGATCATCACGAAGTGGCCACGGGTGCACAGCTTGCGCTCGCCGCTGTGCAGGTCCTCGGCGATCAGCTCCACCTCGACCTTCATCGAGCTGCGGCCGACCTCGACGATGCGGCCGATCGTTTCCACCATCTGGCCGATGCGGATCGGCAGCTTGAAATCGACCTGGTCGCTGCGCGCGGTCACCACGGTGCGGCGCGAATAGCGGGCGGCGGCGAGGAAGGCGGCCTTGTCCATCCATGCCAGGGCCTGGCCACCGAACAGGGTGCCCATGTGGTTGGTGTGGTTGGGAAAGACGATTTCGGCCATGCGCACTTCGGTCGGCGGCACGGTCTCGGGGATGGGGGTCATGGGGGCGGTTCGGGTGTGGGGTGAGACGGATTTTAAGGCAGGTGGTGTGCAGGCGGCGCTACACTTCGGCACCCCCCACTGCGTGAACCCACCATGCCCGCCACGTCCGACCTGCTGGCCTTCGCCCTTGTCTCGCTGGCCATGGTGCTGACGCCCGGGCCGAACATGATCTACGTGATCTCGCGCTCGATCTGCCAGGGCCGCATGGCCGGGCTGATCTCGCTGGGCGGGGTGGCGCTGGGCTTCGTGTTCTACATGCTGTGCGCGGCGCTGGGCATCACCGCGCTGCTGATGACCGTGCCGTTCGCCTACGACGCGCTGCGCATCGGCGGCGCGCTGTACCTGCTGTACCTGGCGTGGCAGGCGCTGAAGCCCGGCGGCCGCTCGCCGTTTGCGGTGCGTGACCTGCCGGTGGACGGCCCACGCAAGCTGTTCGCGATGGGTTTCCTGACCAACGTGCTGAACCCCAAGGTCGCGGTGATGTACCTGTCCCTGCTGCCGCAGTTCCTGCACCCGGACAGCGAGGGCAGCGTGCTGATGCAGTCGCTGGTGCTGGGCTCCACCCAGCTGCTGGTCAGCGTGAGCGTGAACGCGGTGATCGCGATAATGGCCGGCAGCATCGCCGGCTTACTGTCTGCGCGCCCCACCTGGCAGGCGGTGCAACGGTGGTTCATGGGCACGGTGCTGGCCGGCCTGGCCGTGCGCATGGCGGTGGATGGGCGGCGGTAGCGGTAGGCCATGCCCGGCGGAATGCGCACGGCACCATGAATAACCTTCCGCGCTGCGCGCTCGCCAGGCGTGGCCCGGCGCTACCGTAAAAACGAAAAACCCCGGCGTTGGCCGGGGTTTTCGCGACAGACCTGATTGGATCGATCAGAAGTTCATGTCGAAGGCAACTTCGCCCTTCACGCCCACCTGGTAGGCCGAGGCGCGGCGTTCGAAGAAGTTGGTCAGTTCCTGCACGTCCTGCAGTTCCATGACGCTCAGCGGGTTGCGCACGTTGTACTTGCGCTCCATGCCCAGGCGATGGAAATGGTTGTCGGCGCAGTGCTGCAGGTACTGGCGCATGTCACGGGTGGAGATGCCTGCCACGCCACCGGACAGCACGTCCTCGGCGAACTGCACTTCGCACTCGATGGCCTCGGCCAGCATGTCATAGACATCCTGCTTCATCTTGTCGTCAAACAGGTCCGGCTCTTCCTCGCGGATCACGTCCACGCACTCGAAGGCGAACTCCATGTGCGCGCTTTCGTCGCGGAACACCCAGTTGGTGCCCGAAGCCAGGCCGTTGAGCAGGCCGCGCGAACGGAAGTAGTACACGTAGGCGAAGGCGGCGAAGAAGAACAGGCCTTCGATGCACGCCGCGAAGCAGATCTGGTTGAGCAGGAACTGGCGGCGCTCTTCGCGGGTCTCGATGCGCTTCAGGTCCTGGATCGAATCGATCCACTTGAAGCAGAAATCGGCCTTCTTCTTGATCGAGTCGATGTTCTCCACCGCGGCGAAGGCTTTGACGCGCTCGTCCGGATCCGGCAGATAGTTGTCCAGCAGGGTCAGGTAGAACTGCACGTGCAGCGCTTCTTCATACAGCTGGCGCGACAGGTACATGCGCGCTTCGGGCGCGTTCAAGTGCTGGTACAGGTTCAGCACCAGGTTGTTGGACACGATCGAATCGCCGGTGGCGAAGAAGGCGACCAGGCGGTGGATCAGGTGGCGCTCGCCCGGCGACATCTTGCTGTGCAGGTCGCTGATGTCGATCTGGAAGTTGATCTCTTCCACCGTCCAGGTGTTCTTGATCGCATTCCGGTACATGTCATAGAACTGCGGGTAGCGCATCGGGCGCAGGGTCAGTTCAAAACCGGGATCGAGCAGCATCTGCTTGGGCTTGTCGGCCATGGGTGTTTCCTTGTCTTCTCGGGTCATAACGCCGGGCATGGCCCGGCGCTACCTTGGTATTTCCGTAGTCGGGCAGCAGTGCCGACCAACGGTCGGCACCCACCGCGCGTTAATCCACCGCGCGGTGTTACTGGCAGGCTTCGCAGGCTTCCGGGTTCTCCAGCGAGCAGGCGATGGCCTCCTCCGGGCTGAACACCTTTTCCGGCGCAGCGCTGGCCGTGTGGCTGACAGTGGTCTTGGCGATCTTGGTGGCCGGACGCGAACGCAGGTAGTAGGTGGTCTTGATGCCCTGCTTCCAGGCGTACATGTACATGGAGGACATCGCGCCGATGCTCGGGCTTTCCATGAACAGGTTGAGCGAGGCGGACTGGTCGATGAAGGCACCACGGTCGGCGGCCATGTCGATCAGCGAACGCATCGGCAGTTCCCATGCGGTGCGGTAGACGTGGCGCAGCGTTTCCGGAATCTGGGTGATGGCCTGGATCGAACCGTCGGCCAGCTTGATTGCATCGCGCATTTCCGGGGTCCAGTGGCCCAGCTTCTTCAGCTCGTTCACCAGATAGCGGTTCACCTGCAGGAAGTCACCGGACAGGGTCTCGCGCTTGAACAGATTGGACACCTGCGGTTCCACGCACTCGTAGCAGCCGGCGATGGAGGCGATGGTGGCGGTCGGGGCGATCGCGATCATCAGCGAGTTGCGCAGGCCGTGTTCCTTGATGCGTTCACGCAGGGCATCCCAGCGCGCGGCATCTTCCGGCACCACGTTCCAGGCGTCGAACTGCAGCTCGCCGCTGGCCGCACGGGTGTCGGCGAAGGACGGGTGCTTGCCGCGTTCCTGGGCCAGTTCGACCGAGGTTTCCAGCGCGTGGAAGTAGATGGTCTCGGCAATCTTCTTCGACAGCGCGCGGGCTTCGGCGCCATCGAACGGCAGGCGCTTGCGGAAGAACACGTCCTGCAGGCCCATGCAGCCCAGGCCGACCGGGCGCCAGCGCAGGTTGCCGCGGCGCGCCGATTCGATCGGGTAGAAGTTCAGGTCGATCACGCGGTCCAGCTGGCGCACGGCCAGGCGCACGGTGTCGGCCAGCTTGTCGAAATCGAACTCGCCGTTGCCGTCGAAGTGGTTGCCCAGGTTGATCGAACCCAGGTTGCACACCGCGGTTTCTTCAGCCGAGGTGACTTCCAGGATCTCGGTGCACAGGTTGGACAGGTGGATCACGTTGCCGGCGCGCAGGGTCTGGTTGCTGGCGCGGTTGCACTTGTCCTTGAAGGTCATCCAGCCGTTGCCGGTCTCGGCCAGGGTGCGCATCATCCGCGAGTACAGCTTGCGTGCGGAGATGGTGCGGTTGGCCTTGCCCTGTGCTTCGGCCTGCAGGTAGGCGGCCTCGAAGGCTTCGCCGAACAGGTCGGTGAACTCGGGCACCACGCGCGGATCGAACAGCGACCATTCCTGGTCAGACTCGACACGCTTCATGAACAGGTCCGGGATCCAGTTGGCCAGGTTCAGGTTGTGCGCACGGCGCGATTCGTCGCCGGTGTTGTCACGCAGCTCGAGGAAGTCCTCGATGTCGGCGTGCCAGGTTTCCAGGTACACACAGGCCGCGCCCTTGCGCTTGCCACCCTGGTTCACCGCAGCCACCGACGAATCCATGGTCTTCAGCCACGGCACGATGCCGTTGGAATGGCCGTTGGTCGACTTGATGAGCGAGCCACGCGAACGCACGCGGGTGTAGCTGACGCCGATGCCGCCGGAGAACTTCGACAGCTGGGCGATGTCGCCGTACTTGGAGTAGATAGATTCCAGCGAATCCTGCGGCGAGTCCAGCAGGAAGCACGAGGACAGCTGCTCGTGGGTGGTGCCGGAGTTGAACAGGGTCGGGCTGGACGGCAGGTAGTCCAGGTTGCCCATGCGCTTGTACAGCGCCAGGGTTTCCGGCACATCCTCGCTCAGCGCGCTGGCGATGCGCAGGAAGAACTGCTGCGGGGTCTCGATCACCTTGCGGGTGTGCGGGTGGCGCAGCAGGTAGCGGTCGTACAGGGTACGCAGGCCGAAGTAATCGAAGTTCAGGTCCAGCGAGATGTCGATGGCATCGTTGAGCTTGCGTGCGTTGGTCTGCACGAAGTTCAGCAGGCGGTCGTTGATCAGGCCCACTTCGTGGCCACGACCCACCGACTGCGAGAACGCGTGGATTTCCTGGTTGGACACTTCCTTGGCGATGAAGTTGGCCAGCAGGCGCGCGGCCAGGCGGCCGTATTCGGGTTCTTCGCCGATCAGCAGCGCCGCGGTGCGGATGGACAGTTCGTCCAGCTCCTGGGTGGTGGCGCCGTTGTACAGGCCGGAAATGGTGCGGGTGGCCACGCGCATCGGATCGACGGCGTGCAGGCCCTCGGAGGAACGCTGCACCGCGCGCACGATCTTGTTCAGGTCCACCAGTTCGGTAGTGCCG
>NZ_JBFTNR010000210.1:0-5610 GCF_056665995.1 Stenotrophomonas sp. 05L44_2 | reverse complement strand
TGCATGGAGAGGCCAAGGATGCGCAACGAGACCATCGGTGTGTTGGATCTGCGCCGCAATCTGTCGGCGCTGCTGGAAACCACCCAGCGGCGGCCGCTGATGGTGCACCGCTATGGCGCGCCGTGGGTATGCGTGGTGTCCGACCCGCAGTGGCGGCAGCAGGCGGTGCTGCTGGAGTTCGAGCCACAGGACCATCCGTTGGCGATGCTGCTGCGGTTGCAGCGGCAGGCGCTGCCACTTTCGGAATCGGGAATGCTGCCTGCTGCTGCACTGGCACGTGCCTTGTTGCTGATGGCCATGCACGGCATCGAGGGTCTGGCGGCACTTCACGATCACGTGCGCTACCACCGGTTGTGGCACTGGTTCGTGGCCGCCAGCGATGCACAGATGGAGGGATGGCAGCTGCCACTGCTGCCGGCGGCGACGGCGGCGCTGCTGGATGACGCGGACGCGATGCACGCGCTGGCGGCATTCGCGCAGCGCAGCGACGTTGTCGTGCTGGCCCGGCGGTGTGGCGGAGAGGCGCCGCGCCTGGACCTGCAAGCCTGCAGGAGGATGACGTTGCGGTGACATTCCCGCGATGCTGCCACGCACTGCTCAACATCGCATTCGTGCTGTCGCTTCGGCTGCCTTGCTGACGTCTTCTGCAGAGTACGACGCTCCCGCGTCGCGGAGCGCAGGCGACGCCGATGAACGACAGTCGCAGGATCAGCATGCTGGAGCTGGACCGCCACCTGAGCCAGTCGCTGGAGCAGGCGCGGCACGCCCCAGTGAATGTGCAGCGCTATGGGCAGCCGTGGGTGTGGATGCTGTCCAGCGATGCCTGGGCCGATGCGGCAAGGTGGTCAGCGCTGGATGTCAGCGGCCATCCGTTGATGCTGCTGCGGCAGGCGCTGGACGCATGCCTGCAGCCGTGGCCTGAAGCGGCCTTGGCCACGCTTGCGCAGGAGAGCGCGGAGATGCGCATGGTGCAACGTGCGGTGCTGCTGATCGCGCTGTGCGCCCCTGGCAGCGTGCAGCGCCTGCACGACGATCTTCGCTATCACCAGGTGTACCGGCAGTTCATCGGCTTCGATCATGGCATGGCCTGGTCGCCCCTGCAGTGCATGCGCCTGCTGCAGGCGTGTGCCGCGCCAGTGCTGCAGCGCTGCGTGGAGGAAACGCTTGCGCGCGTTCCGTCGTCGCTGGTGGACGCTGCCTGCGTGGGGAATGCGCGCCGTGTGGGTGATCGGCTGCAGGAACGGCCGATTTCCGCAGGATGTTTATCGTACTGACACATGCGCCGCTGACCATGGGGCGGCGGTCTCTTCCAGGATGATGAGGGCGGAACAATGGCAATGCAGATGGGTGGTCGCAGGGCTCGGCAGCAGGGCTTCAGCCTGATCGAGATCATGGTGGTGGTGGTCATCATCGGCATTCTGGCTGCACTGATCGTGCCCCGCCTGATGGATCGCCCCGACCAGGCCCGCGTGGTGGCGGCACGCCAGGACATCGCCGCACTGATGCAGGCCATGAAGCTGTACCGGCTGGACAATGGGCGTTACCCCAGTGCCGGGCAGGGGCTGCAGGCGCTGCTGAGACCGCCGCAGGGCAGCGGCGCGATGCCGGTCACGCCGTACCTCGACCGCCTGCCGGATGACCCGTGGGGGCACCCCTACCAGTACCAGAACCCCGGCACGCACGGCGATATCGACGTGTTCTCGCTGGGGGCCGACAGCAAGCCCGGCGGTGAGGCCGGCAACGCGGACATCGGCTCCTGGCAGTTGTGAGGCCGGACAATGGCACGCCGGAACATTCCAGGTGCGTTTACCCGCCAGCAGGGCATGGCGGTGATCGTGGCGATGCTGGTGGTGGCACTGGTGGCGGTGATCGCCACTGCGCTGCTGACCCGGCAGGCCGCACAGCTGCGTGCGGTACGCAGCGACCAGCTGCGCATGCAGGTACGCATGGCAGTGGACGTCACGCTGGAACGCGCGGCGCAGCAGTTGCGTGACGACGCGCGCGAGCAGTTGACTACCGTTGGCAACGGGCGCTGGGCGCGGCCGGTGCAGCTGCAGGCGCCGCTGCCGGTGCACCTGCAGCTGGTGGACGCGCAGTCGAGGTTCAACCTGCGCACGCTGCTGGCTGACGGCCAGCCTGCCGCAGAGGCACTGCGTGCGTTCACTTCGCTGTGTGTGGGGCAGGGGCTGCCCCGCGCGGCCTGTGCCAGCGCCGCAACGCAGGTCCAGTCGCGCCTGCGCGATGGCGATCGGCAGGCGCGGGCACCGTTGCCGCGTGAGTCGCTGATTGAACAGGTGCTGGCAGGCGCTGATCCGGTGGCGATACAGGCACTGGCGCGGCGTACGGTGGTGCTGCCAGCGCAGACCCTGGTCAACGCCAATACAGGTGATATCGCCGTACTGCAGGCGGTTGCACCGGGGGTGGATGCCGGGCGCCTGCAGGCGCTGCTGGGCGAGCGCGATCGTGGCCACTGGCTGCTCAACCGCGGGGACATCGCCAACCGGCTGCAGCTGAGCAACGAACAGATGGCGCTGATGCCGCTGGGTATCCACAGCGAGTGGTTCCTGGCGGTAGGCCAGGTACAGGCAGACGGCGCATCGGTGGATTTCCGCGCATTGATCTGGCGCGAGTACCGTGACGACAGCGTGCGTGTGCAACGGGTATGGACAAGGATCGGTGCATGAGCCTGCAGCTGAGAGTGCGCCTGCCGGCGCTGGAACGATTGGATGGGGACAGCGCGGTGGAGTGGTCGCAGCTGCACAAGGACCGCGTGCTGGCCACGGGAAGCGACCCTCTGTCGACGCTGGGCCAGCGCTTTCCGCAGGCGAGGGTGCATGCGAGCCTTGATCCGCAGGACCTGATCCTGCTTGAGCTGCAGCTGCCGCCGCTGCCCGGGCGACGCCTGCAGGCGGCCCTGCAGGGTGAAGTGGAAGCGATGCTGCTGGATGATCTGCAGGAGGTGGCGCTGGGCCATGGCACCCAGGCGGCCGATGGCACGGTGGCGGTGGCGTGGCTTGGCCTGCAGGCGATTGCGCGCGTACAGCAGCAGCTGCAGGAGTGCGGGCTGCAGTTGCAGGCGCTGCACCCAACGCCCTTGCTGCTGCCGTGGGCGGTCGGGCAGGCCACCCTGCAGCTGTGTGGTGATCAGGTGCTGGTCCGCTGTGGCCGTGATCGTGGCTTCGTGCAGTGGTGCGGTGGGCGTGACCTGGCCTCGGTGATGCAGGTGCTGGCCGTGCGCCTGCAGCAGGCCGGGGTGCAGGCAGTGCAGTGGATCGATGCCGTGCCGCCCGCTTGGGCCGAGCGTCTGCCGGCCAGCGTGCTGACGCAGGCGGTGCAGTGCAGCGGTCCGCTGCCTGGCTGGTCACTGCCGTTGCCGGCCTCGGGTGCAGGTGCGCCACGCCTGGCTATCGGTCTTGCGCTGGCGGCGGCGGTGCTGGCTGCACTGGGCCTGCAACTGCAGGTGTCGCGCTGGCACAGCGAGGGTGAAGCCCTGCAGCATGACATGGCGCGGCAGTTCAGCACGCACTTCCCCGAGATCCACGATGTGGTCGATCCGGTGGTGCAGGCGCGGCGGGCACTGGCGGTGCCGGCAGTGCCACGGGCACTTCCCGCCGTGCAGCAGCAGGTTGCCAGCGTGCTGCAGGCCATCCCCGAGTTGGCTGGCCAGGTCCGCAGCCTGCGCTATCAGCCGGGCCAGCTGGAGATGGAGCTGGATGCCGACGCGCAAGCCTTGGCCGAGGACGCGCAACGGCTGGAGCGCTGGCAGCAGGCGATGCAGGCACAGGGGTTGCAGCTTGCGCACGAAGCCGGTGGCCGCTTGCGGATCAGCAGCGGGACTGCTCCGTGACCGCATCGGAACTACGGCCGGCGGGCGTCGTGCGCGGACTGTCGCAGCGTTGGCAGCGGCTGGCGGCGCGCGAGCGCGCGATGCTGCTGTTGATGGCTGTGGCGATAGCGGCGGCCGCACTGTGGCTGGGCTGGCTGCAGCCGCTGCTTAAGCAGCGCAGCCATTGGCAGGCTGAGCTTCCACGGCTGCAGGCGCAGGCGGCAGCACTTGCACCGCTGCTGCGCGCCCGTGAACAACAGCAGCAGGCGCAAGGCCGGCGGCCGACACTTGCAGGCCTGCGCCAACAGATCACCGCTGCCGGCCTGGCGGGCAGCCTGCATATCGAAACGCGCGACGGGCGCTGGCACCTGCAGGTACGCAGTGTGCCCGCCGATGCGCTCTGGAACTGGCTGCTGCCTCTGCTGGCCGACCCGGCCATCGAACTGCAGCAACTGCAACTGCAACGGACAGGGGACGCGAACATGCCGGCGGCACGGATTTCCGGAAACATCGTGATGGCCGCCCAGGGCGGTGGCCATCCATGAAGGCGATGCGCAGCCTGGGCTGCAGCGCGGCATTGGCACTGGTGGTGGGCCTGGCCCATCTTCCGGCGCCGGTGCAGGCGCAGGACGCCAATGGCGAACCGGTGCAGCTGAACCTGGTGGACACCGATATCGGTGGGGTGCTGCGCATGGCGGCACGCTTCACCGGCCGCCAGTTCCTGGTCGACCCCCGGGTGAGCGGCAAGATGACCGTGGTCTCCGATGGGCCGGTCAGCCGTGTGCAGGCTTACCAGCTGCTGCTGGGTGCATTGCGCATGCGCGGTTTTGCCGTGGTTGAAAGCGGGGGTGTCAGCCGGGTGGTGCCGCAGGCGGATGCCAAGCTGCTGGGCGGCCGCGTTGGTGCCGGTGGCGCGGGCGGCGAAATAGCCACGCGCACGTTTTCCCTGCGCTACGAGAGTGCCGCAGCGCTGGTGGCGGTGCTGCGGCCGATGATCACCGCGGACAATCCGATCACCGCGAACCCCGGCAACAACACGCTGGTCATCACCGACTACGCCGACAACCTGGAGCGCATCGCGCGGGTCATCGCCAGCGTGGATACACCGGCCGGCATGGACACCGACGTGGTGAAGCTGCAGCAGGGCATTGCCGTGGACGTGGCGGCGATGGTCGCACCGCTGCTGGATGCGCAGGRCGCGGAGCCGGCGCAGAAGGTGGTGGTGATGGCCGACCCGCGCAGCAACAGCGTGCTGCTGCGTTCCAGCAGCCCGGGCCGCACGCGCCTGGCGCGGCAGCTGGTGGAGAAGCTGGACAAGGCCCAGGACGAGTCCGGCAACCTGCATGTGGTGTACCTGCGCAACGCCCAGGCCACGCAGCTGGCCGGGGTGCTGCGGGGCGTGGTGGCAGGGCAGAGCGATGCGCCGGCAATGGGCAGCAGCGACGGCATCACTGCATTGCCGGGCGAGACCAGCCGCAATGCCAGCCCGCCGCCGCAGCCTGCACAGGGCAAGAACAAAGGGAATGCGCTGGAATCGCCGCGGCTTGATCCCGGCCGTCGCGAACCGACCGATGCCGGCAGCACCGGCTTCAGCCAGAACGGCATTTCGGTGCAGGCCGACATCGCCACCAACACCTTGCTGATCTCTGCCCCGGAGCCGGTGTACCGCAACCTGCGGCGGGTGATCGACCAGCTGGACCAGCGTCGGGCGCAGGTGCTGGTGGAGAGCCTGATCGTGGAGGTCAACCAGACCGACGCTGCCGAACTGGGCGTGCAATGGATGC
>NZ_JBFTNR010000209.1:0-5625 GCF_056665995.1 Stenotrophomonas sp. 05L44_2 | reverse complement strand
GTACTTCCCGTGGCCGCTCTCCGGTCGCGCGCCCGCTCGTTGTCGCTCTTTCCGCCCTGCTGCCGCTGGTAGCAGCCGCCCAGGAAACCCCCGCCGCCAAGGATCCGGTCGCCCTCGATGCGCTGCAGGTGACTGCACAGCGTCGTGTCGAGAACGCCAAGGACGTGCCGGTTGCGATCAGCGCGATCCAGGGCGAAAAGCTCGACGTGCTCGGTTCGGCGGGCGATGACATCCGCTTCCTTGCTGCGCGCGTGCCGAGCCTCAACATCGAGTCGTCCTACGGCCGTGCCTTCCCGCGCTTCTACATCCGCGGCCTGGGCAATACCGATTTCGACCTCAATGCATCGCAGCCGGTCTCGCTGGTGTACGACGATGTGGTGCAGGAAAGCCCGCTGCTGAAGGGCTTCCCGCTGTTCGACCTGGCCGGCGTGGAAGTGCTGCGCGGCCCGCAGGGCACCCTGTTCGGGCGCAACACCCCGGCTGGCGTGGTCAAGTTCGATTCGGCGCGGCCGTCGCAGGATGCCGATGGCTACGTGCGCGTGGGCTATGGCAGCTACAACAGCTGGAACGTGCAGGGCGCCTACGGCGGCCCGCTGACCGACCGCTGGTCCGCACGCGTGTCGGCCATCTACCAGCGTCGTGACGACTGGGTCGACAACACCCGTGCCGGTGCGCCCAACAGTGGTTTTGAAGGCTATGACGAAGCAGCCGGCCGCGTGCAGTTCCTGTACGAAGGCGATGACTTCGAAGCGCTGTTCAACCTGCACAAGCGCAAGCTCAACGGCACCGCGCGCCTGTTCCGCGCCAACATCATCGAGAAGGGCGGCAACGCGCTGGTCGAGAACTTCGACCGCGACAAGGTCGCCAACGACGGCGTCAATTTCTCCGACCTGGAAACCTGGGGCGGCAGCGCGCGCCTGCAGTGGAACCTCGGTTCGGTGACCCTGCATTCGATCACCGGCTATGAGACCGCCGAATCGCTCAACCGCGGCGACATCGACGGTGGCTACGGCGCCGCGTTCCTCGGCGCGGGCAACTCCGGCCCGGGCCTGATTCCGTTCTCGTCCGAGTCGGCCGACGGCCTGCCGCACCACCGCCAGTGGACCCAGGAATTCCGCGTGGAATCCAACGAATGGGGCCGCTTCGACTGGCAGGCCGGCGTCTTCTACTTCGATGAAGACGTCACCATCAACAACTTCAACTACGACTCGCTGACCCCGGGCAACCCGCAGACCGGCCACGTCGTGCAGCAGCAGCGCAACAAGGCATGGGCGGTGTTCGCTTCGGGCGACTTCGATGTCACCGACCGCTTCAAGTTGCGTGCCGGCGTGCGCTATACGCAGGACAAGAAGGACTTCAGTGCCAGCGTGCTGCAGGCCGTGCCGTTCGGCACCCCGGTCAGCGGTCCGTACCTGGCCAACACCGACGTCAACGACGTCAGCTGGGATGTCAGCGGCGTGTACAAGCTGACCGACAACGTCAATGCCTATGCACGCGTGGCCAAGGGCTTCCGCGCACCGTCGATCCAGGGTCGCCTGGCGTTCGCACCGGGCCTGTCGCAGGCCGATTCGGAGAAGGTGATTTCGTACGAAGCCGGCATCAAGGCCGACCTGTTCGAACGTCGTGCGCGCCTGGGCTTCAGCGTGTTCCGCTATGACGTGGACGGCCAGCAGCTGATCGCCGTCGGTGGCACCAACAACACCGCCACCCTGCTCAACGCCGACAAGACCATCGGCCAGGGCGTGGAGCTGGACCTGGAAGCCTACCTGGCCGACAACGTGCTGCTGACCTTCGGCAGCAGCTACAACGACACCGAGATCAAGGACAAGAACCTGGCGGTGGCGGTCTGTGGCGGCGGTTGCACCATCACCGACCCGACCACGGTCATCAATGGCGGCACCTATGCGCTGGTCAACGGCAATCCGCTGCCGCAGGCACCGAAGTGGATCCACAACGCGACCCTGCGCGTGGGCTTCCCGCTCAGCGATGGCAGCGAGCTGTATGCCTACACCGACTGGGCCTACCGCAGCGCGGTGAACTTCTTCATCTACGAGTCGCCGGAATTCCGCGGCCGCAGTTCGCTGGAAGGTGGCCTGCGCCTGGGTTACAACTGGGATTACGGCCAGTACGACGTGGCCGTGTTCGGCCGCAACCTGACCAACCAGACCCGCGTGGTCGGCGCGATCGACTTCAACAACCTGACCGGCTTCCTCAACGAGCCGCGTACCTGGGGCGTGGAGTTCACCGCGAAGTTCTGATGCGGCTGCAGCAGTAATGAAATGACGAAGGGCCGGCGCAATGCCGGCCCTTCTGTTTTTCGCGTCCGCCGGGCATGGCCCGGCGCTACCCATGCGTCGCGCCCGGTAGCGCCGGGCCATGCCCGGCGAGCGCAGCGGCGGTGGATTACAAGGCGCTCTGCGGGCGCACCTTCAGCACGGCGTTCTCGGTGGCGCAGTCGCGGCTGGAATGCAGGCCGGCCTTGCGCGCAGCAGCGATCTCCCTGCGCGCGGCAAGCAGGTCGCTGTTGAACGCCGCGTTGTCATGCAGGCGGGCCACGGCGGCGGCGCCCATGAAGCGGCCTTCGAGGATGTCGCTCTGCCAGTGCACGTTGCACACCAGGCGGCTCTCGCCGTAGTTGCGGCCGCGCGCCTGGATGGCATCGGCGCGGTCGGGTGCGATCTCCGACAGGATCAATGCCCATGCCCAGCCGATCGAGGTGTGGCCGGACGGATAGGAGCCGTTGCTGCGCAGCCCCTCCTCATCCTTCGGCGAGCAGGTCGGCTCACCGTTGACCATGAACGGACGCGGGCGCTGGTACATGTTCTTGGCAGCCTTGGTGGCAGCACTGGCGTCGATGCGGCTGCGCTCCAGCAGGCGGTACAGGGCCGGGGTCTTCACTGCATCGACGTCGATGTCGGCGGCACAGGAAAAATGGTTGGCACCTTCCGGAAAGCCGAGTTCGGCATCGACGCCGGCCTGGGCGAAACGCGGGCTGCCGCGCAGCGCACGTGCTTCACGGCTGACCTGCTCGTCCAGCGCAAAGGCCGCCGAGCCGGCGGCCGGTGGTGCCGGCACCAGATCGATGCTGGCCGGCACTGCGGTCTTGTCCAGGTAGCCCACGGCCTTGGTGGTGAYGTTGGCTTCGACGGCGGTCGGYTTGCTGGTGGTGGTGGCGGCACAGCCGGCCAGCGACAACGCGATGGCCAGGCCCAGCAGCGGYCGGGCAGGGGGGAGGATCGACGACATGGGCAGACTCGGGCAGGGAACTCGCCGGCCATGATCGCAGCCTCGATTGCCGGCCGCAGCGTCCATCGGTCATACGGCCAGACCCGGCATGGTCCCGCTGCACTGGATGAAAACGGTAATCAATTGTCGGCAATCTGCTGAATCCGGGCGCAGCGCACGGACTTTCACGCGCTGCCGCCACGAGCATCAGGTCACAGCCGGGCCGGGGGGATCCGCTGAAAGGGAGAGACGCGATGCGCAGCACCGCAACAGGAAGTACCGTTCTGGCCCTGCTCCTTGGGGTGTCGACCGTACCGGCGCAGGCCGCCGATGTGTACGGCGTCGCCTTCGTACACGGCACCGGCGCGCAGACCAATGCCACGCAGGACTACTGGCAGCCGGCGATCATCGACACCGTCCGCCAGGGCCTGCCGAACAGCAGCAACTACGTGGTCATCAACTGCGACTTCACCCAGTACATGTGGAAGCCGGAAGCGGCCGGCTGCCTGGCCAACCAGCTTACCGGCTTCATCGACAGCCGGGGCATCACCCAGCTGGTGGTGATCACCCATTCCAACGGCGGCAACGTGATGCGCTGGATCCTGTCCAATCCCACCTACGACAGCCGCTACCCGAAGATCATCAACCGGCTGCGCAAGGTCACTGCGCTGGCGCCCTCCTCGGCAGGTACGCCGCTGGCCGACGCCGTGCTCAACGGCAACACCTTCGAGACCTCGCTGGGCTGGCTGCTGGGCTACAAGAACGATGCCGTGCGCATGCAGCAGGTGGGGCACATGGCCACCTACAACGCGCAGAACCTGTACGGCACCGCCGGCCGTCCGGCCCTGCCCAAGCCGTTCCGCGCAGTGGTCGGCAGCGATGTGGAATCGGCAGTGTGGGACAGCAACAGCTACTGCGGCGGCTACTCCGCCAATGTCGGCCTGGAGTTCACCCAGAACTGGCTGTCGTCGTGCTCGGACGGTTTCCTGGAGTGCAGCAGCCAGAAGGCGGCCGGCACCCTGTGGTTCACCGACAAGGCGCGCACCCAGGGCGCCGAGCCGCTCAGCCACAACCAGAGCCGCCGTGAGTGCTTCGGCCTCGGCGGCATCCTGCGCAACGACCTGACCCAGTGAGGGAGATGACCATGACGATCCATTCCACCCTGCTGGCTGCCGCCGTGCTGGCGGTCCTTTCCACTGCATCGGCGCAGGCCGCGCAGCCGCTGCGTGTTGCCGCTGGCGACCAGATTCCCGCCGGCCTGGTTGCCGCGCCGCTGCCTGCCGATGAAAGCGAGCACTCGCCGCTGGCCTTCGCCTGGGCGCTGGACCCGGCACAGCCACTGCAGGCCCCCGGTCCCCAGGCCGCCATCAGCCGCAGCTACTGGCAGCAGGTCGACGCTGCCGAACTGCAGCGCGGCCTGGAACTGCCACTGAGCGCACCGGATGCGGTGATCCAGCTCAGCCCGGCGCCGGGCGCCCGCGCGCTGCCGGCAAGCTCGCTGCAGGTACGTGATCCGGCGGGGCGCAGCAGCGTCGCGCGCAGTGTCGACGCACGCCAGCTGCAGGATGCGGGCATGCCGGTCGGTGATGGCAGCAGCATGCTGCGCACCGGCACCACCAGCGCGGCCGGCGCTTACCGCCTGCAGAGTGCGCAGGCGCAGGGCCGCTATGTGGTGCAGGTGCTGGAGCCCAACAGCCCGCTGCGGTTGGAAGTGCAGGCCAGCCAGACGCAGGTGCTGGCCGGAGGCAACGTGCAGCTGCAGGCGCGTCTGCTGGAAGACGGTGCCAGCGCGTCGGCGTTGCGCACACGGCGTGACAGCCTCGGCGGCGAAGCGCTGCTGGTCGCACCCGATGGCCGCAGCTGGCCGCAGCGGTTGCTGCGCACCACCGATGGCAGCCTGCGTGCACAGGTAAGGATTCCGGCCGAGGCCAGCAACGCACAGGGCCTGTGGGAACTGCAGGTGTTCGCCAGGCCGACGGCGTGCTGCGCGATGGCAAGGTCGCCTTCGCCGTGGCGCGGCCAACCGCACGCTTCACCGGCCAGGCCGCCCCCGACCCGGCCAGCCGCCAGGTCAGTCTGCCGTTGCAGGTGGCCGCCGCCGGCCGCTACGAGGCGCGCGGCACCCTGTATGCCACCGCAGCCAACGGCCAGTTGCAGCCGGTGGCGCAGGCGCATGCCGCAGCGTGGTTCGATGGCCCGGGCCGCGGCGCGCTGGTACTGCCCTTCGACCAGGCCGCGTTGCCTGCCGGCTTCGGTGCGCCCTATGAACTGCGCGACCTGCAGCTGCAGGACCAGAGCCGGATGGCACCGATCGAGTCGCGCGCGCTGGCGTTGCGGTTCTGAAGCAGGGCGTGGCGGGCCGGACGTCCGGCCCGCCACAGACGCGGTGTCACCCCGCGT
>NZ_JBFTNR010000208.1:0-7740 GCF_056665995.1 Stenotrophomonas sp. 05L44_2 | reverse complement strand
CTCCAGAGCATGGCGCCTATGCGATAGGTCATCCAAAGCGTTGCAAGCGCGGCCAGCAGCGACGGGAGAAGGAAGGCGACATTCCAGTTCCTGATGAGCGAGTAAGCACCGGCCTGCATCCACATGAAGACGGGCGGCTTCTCCGCGTACAGCTCGATTCCGCGATGCGGTAGCAACCATTGCCCCGATTCAACCATCGTCCTGGCTGCCAGTACGAAACGAGGCTCGTCAGGTGGAGCCGGGGCCCGCATCCCCAGGCCGGCAATCAAGCTGAAGACGATGGAAAAGACGATGACCCAAGTCCACCAACGCCGTGGTGAAACGGAGTCAACTCGCGTGTTCCCGGCTGCGACGGTTCCGTTCATGCTCAGGCTCTGGTCAGAGAAGCAGGATCAACAGCCACGCTGCTGCGGTCCCGATCAGAGCGACGAATACCGCAGCCGACCCCATGTCTTTGGCGCGGCCAGCAAGCTCGTGATGCTCCGGACCGTACCGTTCAATCACGGCCTCGATGGCCGAATTGAGCAGTTCAAGTGCCAGAACCATCAGAACGGTGATGATCAGAACGGCCTTTTCCAACCCGCCGTCGCCGAGAAGGAGCGCGAGCGGAATCAGGACGGCGGCGAGAACCACCTCCAGGCGAAACGAGGATTCGTGAAGCCAGGCTGCCTTCAGGCCCTGCAGTGACCATCCCAACGCCTTCAAAGTGCGCGCCGGACCTCGGGGAATGTGACCAAACTGTCCAGGCATGTCTTGGCAGATAGAGTGGAAGGGCCCCGCTTCCGCAGGTTCTTCCGCAGTCTGCTAGTGGATAGGTCGGAGTTTGGTCGGAACCCCAACCCCCAAGCGGGAGTCAGCTCACTTTGCCGCGCTGGCGGACAAGTCGACAATCGCGCGGGTCCCTTCACCCACTGGTTTGGATTCGAAGGTCAGCTTCCAGCCAAGATGCCCGCAGAGCCTGGCGATCAGCTCGAGCCCAATCCCCTGCCCATCCCGGGCCTCCCCCCTGGCCATTTTGGCGTACAGGGCACTGATTTCCTCCGGCGACATGCCGTGTCCGGGGTCCTCGATCATGACCTGCCACTGGGCATTCACCGATACACGGATAGCCCCTCGATCACTGTTCTCGATTGCGTTTCTGATCAGATTTCCAACCACCACCGACAGGACCGCGACAGGAGCCAATACTACCGGGTCGCCATCTGCGGTGACTTCGATGGTCAGCAACTTGTCGCCGCACAGATACAGATGGTCGTTGGCCAGCACGCGTACGACCTCCTTCAGATCCAGCAGTTCGCTCACTCTCTCAAGACGATCTGGGCTTTTCGCAAGGACTAAGAGAACAGAGATCAGCTCATCGACCGAGCTTGTTACCTCCTTGATGCGGATAAGCTGGTTCCGCACCGTCCGGGGAGAGGCGTTTGGGTTGGAGGCCAGATCCGCTGCTCCTCCAATGATGGCGATAGGTGTGCGCAGTTCATGGCTGACACTGTTGATGAACTGCCGCTCACGTTCGACAAACTGCTCGTTTCGCCGAATGTAATCGTTGAGGGAGTCGGTGATGACCGCCTGCTCGTAACTGGCATCGGGTCCCACCTCGATTTCCTCGCCAGGCTGCTCGGGGCTAAGGCGACGGATCCTGTTTGAGAGGTCCGTCAGCGGCTTCAGAACACGGCCCAGGCCCCAACCAACCAAGAGTCCCAACAGAAGCACCGCCAAGACGTTGGAGCCGAACATCCATAGCCCGACATTGTCTTCGTGCTTCTGGAGTTCGGTGATCTCCAGGGCCAAGACCAACTTCCGTCCACGAACCTCGCGAACCAGGATTACCTTGTCCTGGTTGCCAAGACGGACACCGTCGTGGATTCCCGGTCCGTATTTTTCAAACTCCGCGGGTATCGGTGAAGCGTCGTCCCACCCAAAGAGCTGGACCGAATCGGTGTCCGTCCATTGGTAGTTCGGGTCCTGATCTTCTCTTGCTATGAAGTGCTCGAGCTCCGATTGGAGAAGCGAACGCCAGGTGATGTCCTCGGCCTGCGAGTTGACGATCTGTCCATGAATAAAGACCGCAACGGACAGCAAGGCTGCGTAGGCAATCAACCAGAGCGAATGTCGGATCGCAGACTCAGCCCCGCCAAGTCAGCTTGGATTTCACGGCGCCTGAGCCGTGACACTTAGATTCACTGATTTCCCCTTGGGCGAGAGATCAGGCTTAACGCGGAAGGAAGAATCAGGAGTACCAAGAAGTACTGCAAAGTGAGACCAGCAATGATCGAGATCGCGAGCGGCTGCTGGATGCCTGATCCACGCCCKATCGCCATGGCCAGCGGAAGCAACGTGAGGACAGCAGCAAGCGTCGTCATCGTTATGGGACGAAGTCGACTTCGAGCCGCCTGCTCCAAGGCTTGCTTGATCGGCAAGGACTGCGCCAGCCTCTTGAACTCGCTTACCAAGAAGATGGCCATCTCCGTCGAGATTCCGACCACCATCGTCATACCCATCAGAGCAGTGATATTCAACTCCACGCCTGTGAACCAAAGCGCCATGAACACCGCAGTCGCGGACAGAGCAGACGTGAGGACCATAAGCAGTGGAGTCCAGAACTCCGCATAGAGGAGCATCAACAGAATCAGCTCGGCGAGAAACGCCGCCGCAAACACCGCCACCAATCCGGTGAACGCCTGCTGCTGTTGCTCGTACAACCCTCCCATCGCATAACGGACACCTGGGCGGAGCGTGCCAGGTTTGTCCAGCGCGGCCTTTACCGCTGCTGCCGCCGTGCCGATGCCCTGCCCTTCCAGGCGAGCCGTAACCGCAGTCATCGGCTGCAAATTGTCGCGGCCGATCTCAGGCTCGCCAGTGACTGATTCGATTGATGCGACCCTGAAGAGAGGAAAGATGTGGCCGTCGGCCGCGCGCACGGGAAGAGCCGCCAATCCCTCGCGGTCCAGCGCGATGCCGTTCCCTGCACTGACCCTGACATCCATCAGCTTGCTGGCTGTTGGTAGCTGAGCAACGACAGATCCCGTCAGTGCGGCGCTCAACGCTCTAGTAATGTCAGATGCAGTCACCGATTCCATCGCCGCCCGAACGGGATCCACTTGAACATCGAGCCCATCGCCGGCGAGATTGACACCATCTTTGACCTCAACGATCCCAGGAAGCCGGGATAGGAGTTCCGCAACCTTTTTTGCTTCAGACCTGAGCAGGGCGGGATCCTCGGCATAGAGCTTGACTTCAATCGGCTGCGGCACCGCAGTTAGATCGCCGATGAGGTCCTCGGTCAATTGAGCCATCTCGACCTCAAGACCGGGGATCCGCAGCGCAGCCAGAACCCGCAACTTGGTCATGATCTCCTCGGTGGCGAGGGTGTGATCCTGGGCCAATTTGACAAAGTAGTCGCCGTGATGCGGTTCGCCGAGATCGCCCCCGAGGCCGGTGCCAATGCGACGTGAGAAGGTCTCCACGTCCCCCACTGATCTCAGGATTTCGTCCAACTGGCGAAGTTCACGATCGGTCTCCTCCAGGGAGGTCCCCGGAGGGGTTCGGAAATCGAGCACAAAGCCGCCCTCATCCACCTTCGGCATGAAGCCACTGGGGACTTGGGTCCAGGCAAGACCACCGACGAGCAGTAGCGGGAGGACGGCCGCCAGTGCCCAGCGTGGATGGGCCAAGCAGGTCGAGAGCCATCGACTGTGGACCYTGGACATCCAACTGCCGTCTCTCTCCCCTGGATCGCTCCACTTGCCGAAATCTATGAGCCTGCGGACAAGAAGAGGAACCACCAGTAGCGTGAACAGGAAGGAGATGAACAAGGCCGCAGCCATGGTGATGGACAGGGCGCGCGAGAACTCTCCCGTGACTCCGCTCATGAAGCTTAAGGGTACGAACACCACGATGGTGGCCAGGCTTGAGCCTATCAGGGGACGCGCGAATTCCCGGGCCGCTGGAAGAACTCTGCTGGGCCCACCATCACTCGCCCCGGACTTCTGCGCAATGTGCTCGACCATGACGATCACGTCATCGATGACCAGACCCACGGCCGCAGCGATCCCACCTAAGGTCATGATGTTGAAGGTCATGCCAGCCAAACAGAGTATCAACGCGGTGACTGCAACAACCGCAGGCACTACGATCATCGCGACGAGGACGATCCGGATGCTTCGCAGAAATGCGAACAGGACCAGGCCAGCGAGAAGCAGGCCAATCAGAACAGCGTCTCGAACGCTGGCTTGAGAGTCGGACACCAGCTGACTCTGGTCGTACCAGTTCAGTAGCTTGACGTCATCGGGAAGGCTCGCCTGGGCGAGCGCATCTTTCACTTCGGACGCTATCGACAGCGCATTGCCATCGGGCTGCTGGTAGACGTTGAGCAGCACAGCAGGATGTCCGTCTTCAGACACGCGAGTCCAGACTGGCGCTGCGCCGTACCGCACCTCGGCGATATCACCAAGGTACACCGCCCCGGCAGGCCCCGCCCGAACCACAGTCTGGCGCAGCTTCTCGATCGTCTGGACGTCTGTTTGGGCGATGACCAGGGAGAGATGATCCCTGTCCTGCAGCCGGCCCACCGCGGTGATCTGCGTGGCCGAGGATACGGCTGCTGCAACATCATCCAACGACAACCCCAGAGAGCCGAGTCGGCGTAGGTCGGCGTCGATATGAACCTCTTGGGTATCCCCGCCTTGCACAGCAACCTTCGCAACCCCGGCTACCGCCGCCAGGCGAGGCGAAAGATCTAGTTGCGCGATATCCCTCAAGCGTGCCTGCGAGACTTTGGCTGACGTCAGCGCATAGGAGATGATGGGGAACACTGTCGGATCCATTCTCCGGACCTCGTAGTGGGTTCCCACTGGCAGCGAAGGCAAGACCTGCGCCATGGCGGCATCGACCAAAATGGTCGATGCGATCATGTCCCTTCCCCAACCAAAATCAATCGAGATCTGAGAGGATCCTCGGGACGAGTTTGATCTCACTGCGCGGACGCCGGGAATCGAGCGGATGGCCTCTTCTGCCGGTTTGGTGACAGACAACACCGTCTGCGCGGCAGGGCGATCCCCTGCGGAGAGATCCACGACCACTCGAGGAAAAGGGACTTGTGGAAAGAGGGTGACTGGGATTCTCGTTGAAGCCAGAATTCCCGAGAAAGCCAGAGCCAAGGCAACTAGAAGGATTGCCTGACCTTGGCGAGACACGAAGTCAACGAATCTCACTGACGTGCCCCTGCCCTGGCGTGGCAGAAGCCACCCTGATGAGCGCCCCGTCAGATAACTGATAGGCACCAGATCCCACTACGGGCTGCTCTGCACTGAGCGTGCCCGCAACCAGCAACTGATCACCCTCCCGCGGCAGCAGGCGCTTCACCGGCACCCGAACGGCCGTGCGACCCTTGACCTGGAACAGGTACGTTCCCTGCTCGTCCTCCTGAACGGCGGTACTGGGGACGCGCCAGCCGGAGACAGTGCCGGCCGACACGAACGCTTGATACTCCTGCCCCTTCATCAGGGGAGCCGAAGTGCTGACTTCCATGTCAACAAGACGGGTGACCGCATTGATGACGCTGGACGTCCGGGTCACCACCCCTTCCAAGGGCTCCCCTCCTCCGAGAGCTACCAGCTTGACGTTCTGGCCCACAAGAATTGAGGACGCATGACGAGGCTCCACGCCGCACTGGACGACCAGCGCATTGTTCCGCGAAAGCGTCAGCAACGTCGTGCCTGCCGGTGTCTTCATGCCGGGCGATACGGTCACGGAGGTCACAACGCCATCGAATGGAGCCCTCATGACCTTCTCACTGCGGCCCCCGGCGAYGGAAGAGGCGACCTGATAAGCAGCGAGTGCATCTGCGAGCGACTTGGCGGCCTGCCCGTGCTGGTCAATTGAAGCCAACTGATCGGCGAACAAGCGATCAACTCGCGATTTTTCGTTGCGAGCCGCGGACACCGCGGCCTCCGCCTGAGCCAGTGCACCACGAGCACTCTCCGACAGCTGAAAGACCCCGATGGGCTGCCCCTTACGGACCTGGTCGCCTACGGCCACCGAGACGGTCTGGACCTGCCCATCCAGGGCTTCGCTCACGGCATAGGCGCCATCGGGTGACGAGATCGCTGTGCCGTAGACCTGCATAGTCCTATCCATCTGAGCCCATGTTGCGGACGACGTCTCCACCGCAACACTGGGTCGACGTCGATCCGGGGATGGGGATCCACATCCGGTGATTACGATTGAGACCAGCGCTATGGCAAACCATCGATTCTTGCTGATCACTGGTCGGCTCCGATGGGGGATTGGGTGGTTCCATCYAAGCCATCCATGTGGGGCATACCCAGGCCGCTCAGGGTTTGAATAGCAAGGTTCTGGGCAGCGATGCTGGACTCCAGAGCGATAAGCTCCTGCTCCTTCCCGTTCTGGGCCGCTACGGCTTCGACATAGGTCAGCGCATCGATGTCATGCCGCGCGAGCGCCGCACGCAGCCTGGGTACAAGTGCACTGTCAGCGGCGAATTGTTTCGCCTTCTGCACGCGCTGTTTTTCAGCCAATCCTTGCTGGGCGATCAGCGACATCAGCTCATTCTTGGCAAAGATCAACCGAGCACGGAACTCCGCAGCCAGCTTGGCCCTTGTCGCCTGTTCGATGCTGATGCCCGCCTGGTTGTGATTGAAGATGGGAAGTTCCATGGAAACGTCCACACCCGCCGTCTTTACGTTCCCGGTATCCCGCCCATAGTTGCCACCCACAGTCATTGCCGGGAACTGCGCAAGCACCGACTGCCTGACCTTCTGCTCCTGGGATTCATAGCCGGCCCGCAGCGCAATCAAATCTGGTCGATAGGCCGCAATGTCCTCCAACCGGCCGGTCACAAGAGTGGCGTCGGTCGTGGCGATAGGAGAAGGATAGGCAATAGGGATTTCGACCTCACTCGCCAGACCAAGCAGACCCGCCAAGTCCTGTTGCTTGGTTAGCCGCAAAGTCGTCAGCAAAGCGGTCTGCTGTCTGGCGTCGGCTGAGCGCTGGCTATCCTTGACGAACGACGTCATGGAAATATCGCCCTGCTCCATTGCCACGCGGCTTCGCGCGAGCTGTTCGTCCCAAAGTCTGGAGGTCTCCGAGGCCAGCACGAGCTGCCGGCTCGCTGCAGCCAGTTCCAATGCGGTCAACTCGGCTTTGGCGGAGACCTGCCACTCCTGCCACAGAATGCCTGCATCGACCTGCGCCAGCTGCGCCTTCGCAGCGCCCACCTTGGCAGGTCGAATGATCAGCGCCTTGATGTCCTGGCCCAAGCCCAGAGCTATCGCCGGAAGCGCCCCAGCGCCGCTGAGGACACCTGCATAGCTCACCGACAGCACCGGATTGGGCAGCGCGGCGGCACTTTCCAGCTGTGCTGCCGCTATGCCGTGCTCCGCTCGTGCCGCAATCAGATCTGGGTTGCTCTGAACTGCCAGCTGTCCAATCTGCTCCAGGCTGAAGGGCTGAGACGGGCCGGCAGGCCGTGAAGCCCACGCTAGCGCGTGCGCGGGCCCGGCCTGGATGTCCAGTGGCTTGGGCTGGTATGTCGCGCAGCCCGCGAGAGCAAGGGCTGCGGCCACGACGAGCGCCAATCGGCTTAGCATCGCGCAAATCTCCATGAGGACATTCAAAGCCTAGTCCAGAGTCCATCACCGTCCGATTACCGGAACATTGGTGATTGACAACTTGACCGAATCCCTGCGGCGTTCTAAAAGGCTTTGGTGTGCATCCCGG
>NZ_JBFTNR010000207.1:0-5641 GCF_056665995.1 Stenotrophomonas sp. 05L44_2 | reverse complement strand
CCTGTTCGCCCGCAGCCGCGGCCGCAGCGCGCCGGTGAAGACCTTCCTGATGGACCAGGCGGTGGTGGTCGGGGTGGGCAACATCTACGCCGCCGAGAGCCTGTACAAGGCGGGGATCAGCCCGTTGCGCGAGGCCGGCAAGGTCACCCGCGAGCGCTATCGGCGGCTGGCCACGGCAGTGAAGGAAACGCTGGACTACGCCATCACCCGCGGTGGCACCACCCTGCGCGATTTCATCAGCCCCGACGGCGCGCCGGGCTACTTCGAGCAGGAGCTGCTGGTCTATGGCCGCGATGGCCTGCCGTGCCCCGGCTGCGGCCGCCCGCTCAAGCACGCCATGATCGGCCAGCGGGCAAGCGTGTGGTGCAGCCGCTGCCAGCGCTGAACGTCTTCATGCGCTGCACACGTGCAGCGCTATAGTCCAGCCGACATCCGCTGCGGGGGAGCGTTGGCGATGGACGAAGGCCCGGATATCACCGTATGGCTGGATGCTGCGCGCGGTGGCGACCGCGCCGCGCTCGACCGTGTGCTGACCACCCTGTACCAGGAACTGCACAGCATGGCCCGGCGGCAGCTGGCCGGGCAGCAGGGACGCACCCTGGATGCGACCTCGCTGGTCCACGAGTCCTACCTGAAACTGCTGGGCAGCCGCGGTGCGGCGCGCTTCGAGGACCGTGCGCACTTCTTCGCCTATGCGGCGTCGGCGATGCGCAGCGTGGTCGTCGATTACGCGCGCAACCGGCTGGCGCGCAAGCGCGGTGGCGACCTCAAGCGGGTGGCCGAGATTCCCGAGAACAGCAGCAGCGGCGTGCGCCTGGACGAGGATCTGCTGGCCCTCGATGTTGCATTGGAACGCCTGCAGGCCGTCGATGCGCACCTGGCCAAGGTGGTGGAGCTGCGCTACTTCGCCGGCTTGTCCGAACTGGAGATCGCCGAACTGAGCCAGCGCTCGGAGCGCAGCATCCGCCGCGACTGGCAGAAGGCGCGGCTGTTCCTGCTGGCCGCGATGCGCAGCGACTGAGTCGCCGCCACCCACACCATGGATACCGCCCGCTGGCAGCAATTGTCGTCCTGGCTGGACCAGCTGCTGGAGCTGGCACCCGCCGCCCGCCAGCTGCGCCTGCAGCGCGTGAGCGCGCAGGACCCGACGCTGGGCCGCGAACTGGAACGCCTGCTGCAGCAGGAAGCTGACAGCCACGAGTTCATGGCCCAGCCCTTGTGGACCGCTACGCCGCCAGGCCGCGCCGGAAGCGAGGTCGGGCCGTATCGGCTGCTGCATCCGCTCGGCGAAGGCGGCATGGGCGAGGTCTGGCTGGCCGAGCGCTGCGATGGCCTGTACCAGCGCCAGGTCGCGCTGAAGCTGCTGCGCAGTGGCGTGGCCGATCCCGGCCTGCGCCAGCGCTTCGGCCGCGAGCGGCAGATCCTGGCCCGCCTGCAGCACCCGCACCTGGCACAGCTGCTGGACGCCGGGGTGGACCAGCACGGGCAGCCCTACCTGGCGCTGGACTACGTGGAAGGCGAGCCGATCAGCGACTACTGCCGGCGCCTGCAACCGCCGCTGGAAACGCGTCTGCAGCTGATGCTGCAGGTCTGCGCGGTGGTCAGCCATGCGCATGCGAACCTGGTGGTGCACCGCGACCTGAAGCCCTCCAACATCCTGGTACGCGCCGACGGCACGGTGAAACTGCTCGACTTCGGCATCGCCAAGCTGCTCGACCACGACGATCCGAACGCGGCCCATCCGGCTACCGAAATCCGCGCGTTCACCCTGCACTACGCCGCGCCGGAGCAGGTGCGTGGCGAGGCGGTGACGACCCTGACCGATGTCTATTCGCTGGGCGTGGTGCTGTTCGAGGTGGTCACCGGGCACAAGCCCTATCGCCTGCGCCGGCACAGCGATGCGGAATGGGAGCGCTCGATCCTGGATGTGCAGGCACCGCGTGCCTCGGCGCTGCTGCAACGGCTGGCCGCCGAGCCGGGGGCACCGAGACGGGCGCTGCTGCGGCAGGCCAAGCGACTGCGTGGCGATCTGGACGTGCTGCTGGAAAAGGCCCTGCAGAAAGACCCGCAGCAGCGCTACAGCTCGGCCGAAGCACTGGCCGGCGACCTGCGCCGCTACCTGCAGGGGCAGCCGATCCAGGCGCGTCCGCCGGGCATGGGTTACCGGGTGCGAAAGTACGTGGGCCGCCATCGCTGGGGCGTGGCGCTGGCCGGGCTGGCCGCGCTGGCCCTGCTGGGGACCACGTCCTTCGCCCTGTGGCAGTTGCGCCAGGCGCGGGCGGAAATGGCGCGTGCGCAGGCCATGCAGGATTTCACCGTTGGCCTGTTCGACAAGGCGGCCAGCCAGCGCCACGGCCATTTCGACGTGCCGCAGCTGCTGGCCACCGGCCAGCAACGGGGCGAAGCCGAACTGGCTGACCAGCCGCTGGCGCTGGCCGAGCTGCAAGGGGTGATCGGCCGCCTGCGCATCGGCCTGGGCGACTACCAGCTGGCGCTGCAGACCCTGGACCAGCAGCGCCAGCTGCTGCAGGAGGTGGGCGAGGTGCCGCCGGCGCTGCAGATCGAGGCGGTGACCCAGCGGGGGCGCGCACTGCGCATGCTCGGTCGCGGACGCGAGTGCCTGGCGCACCTGCAGCCACTGCAACCGCTTGCGGCCAGCCAAGCGGCGGCATTGCCGGCGGCGGTGGCCGAGTTCCACAGCCAGCTCGGGCGGTGCCAGGCCCAGCTGGGTGACGCCGATGCGGCGCGGCGTTCGTTCCAGCAGGCGCTGGCGCTGCGCCACCAGGGGATGGTCGAGCGCTTCGGGCGTGCTGAATCACTGGCCGATCTGGCCGCCCTGGACGCCACCGCCGGACGCCTGCCGGCCGCGCTGGCGGGGTACCGGCAGGCGCTGGCCCTGCTCGGCCAACGCGCCGACGCCAGCAGCCCGCAGGTGATCAGCCTGCATCGCCAGCTGGGCGATGTGCTGGCCCGGCAGGGCGACACGCAGGCGGCAGCGGCCGAGCTGGAGCTGGCCTGGCAGGCGGCACAGGAGGCATGGGGACCGCGCCACCCGGAGGCACTGGTGGTTCGCCGCGCACGCGCGCTGTTGGCCCTGCAGCGTGGCCAGCACGCGCTGGCCGGCCAGGAACTGCGGCAGGTGCAGGCACAGCTGCTCGGCGCTCTGGGCCCGGACCATCGCGAGATCGGCTACGGCGAGTTCGCCCTGGGGAAATGGGCCAGCGCCAGCGGCGACCCCTCGGCGGCGGCAGCGCACTATGCCCGCGCGGTGGCGATCTGGCGCCAACCGGATCACGTCGCCCTGCTGCCGCAGGCGCTGCTGGCACAGGGGCAGGTCCTGCAGCAGGCCGGCCAGATCGCGCAGGCCCGCACCGTGCTGGCCGAGGCACGACAGCTGCTGCTGGCCCAGCGCGGTCCGCAGGCACCGGCCCTGCACGAGCTTGATGCCCGCCTTGCGGCATTGGCACAGGCTGAACAGGGTATCGAGTCCACCGCTGCCCGTTAACGTTTGTCTGCCTATGATGGCCGACCTTCCCTTTGCTCCCGCGCCTGCATGCAACGACGCGACTTCATCCGCAATGCCTCCCTGGCCCTGGCCGCCTTCGGCCTGCCGTCACTGCCGGCCTGCGCGGCCAGCAAGAGTGGCCAGCTTGGGCTGCGCCGGCTTGGCCAGCCGCAGCCGTTCGATTTCGCCACCCTGAAGGGCCAGGCGCGCGCGCTGGCACAGGCGCCCTACCAGAGCCACAAGCGGGTGCTGCCGGGCAAGCTGGAGGCGCTGGACTGGGATCAGTACCAGTCGATCGGCTATCGCCAGGACCACGCCCTGTGGGCCGACCAGCCGGGTAAGTTCCAGGCCAAGTTCTTCCACCTGGGTCTGTACTTCCATTCGCCCGTGCGCATGTACGACGTGGTCGACGGCAAGGCGCAGGAACTGGCCTATGACGGCGCCGCGTTCAACTACGGCAAGAGCGGGTTGAAGAATGGTGAGCTGCCGGCCGACCTCGGCTTTGCCGGGTTCCGGCTGAACACGCGCAAGGACACCGACCGCGATTTCGCCGCGTTCCTGGGTGCCAGCTACTTCCGCGCAGTGGGCAAGGAAGGCCAGTACGGCCAGTCCGCGCGTGGCCTGGCCATCGACACCGGCATGGGCAAGCCGGAGGAATTCCCAGACTTCATCGCCTATTACCTGGAACAGCCTGCGGCCGACTCGGACACCATCATCGTCTATGCGCTGCTGGATTCGCCCAGCGTGGCCGGTGCCTACCGCTTCGCCGTCACCAACGGCGATGTGCTGCTGATGGACATCGACAGCGCGTTGTACCCGCGCAAAACCATCGAGCGGCTGGGCATCGCCCCGTGCACCAGCATGTACCAGGTAGGCGAGAACGACCGCCGCATGGGCTGGGACTGGCGCCCGGAGATCCACGATACCGACGGCCTGTCGCTGTGGACCGGCGCTGGTGAATGGATCTGGCGGCCGCTGGTCAACCCGCGCAACCTGCGCTTCAACATGTTCGTCGACCGCAACCCGCGTGGCTTCGGCCTGCTGCAGCGTGACCGCAACTTCGACCATTACCAGGACGACGGCGTGTTCTACGAGAAGCGTCCGTGCCTGTGGGTGGAGCCGAAGGGCGAATGGGGCGAGGGTTCGGTGCAGCTGGTGGAGATTCCCACCGTCGATGAAACCTTCGACAACATCGTGGCCTTCTGGAACCCGAAGGAAAAGCCGCAGCCGGGCCAGGAACTGCTGGTCGGCTACCGGCTGTACTGGGGCGCGCAGCCGCCGGCGCATACGCCGCTGGCCCATTGCGTTGCCAGCCGCACCGGCCTGGGCGGGGTGATCGGCAAGAAGCGCGAGTACTTCTCGTGGCGCTTTGCGGTCGACTTCGAAGGCGGCGAACTGGCCAGCCTGATCGACAAGGCCGACGTCGAAGCCGTTGTCGAAACCAGCCGTGGCCGGGTGGAGATCGTCTCGGCGCGGCCGCTGCGCGAGATCAAGGGCTACCGCGCGATGTTCGACCTGGTGCCGCCGGAGGGCAGCAGCGAGCAGATCGACATCCGCCTGTACCTGCGCAGTGGCGGCAAGACCCTCACCGAAACCTGGCTGTACCAGTACACCCCGCCGCCGGCTGGTGCGCCGGAGCGCACGCTGTACTGAAGCAGAGCGGTGCCGGCCAAGCGCCGGCACCCTTGATTCAGGGCTTGCTGTCGGTCGCGTGCGACTGGGTCGGCACGCCCACTTCCACCGTGCCACGGCGGATCTTCATCCAGGTTTCGTCCTGCCAGCGCTCGTACTGCTTCGGATCCCAGTACTTGGGGTCATACAGGCGGTCGGCCTTGATCGTGCGGGATATGCCGCCGTCCATGTACACGATGTCCACGTTGTTGGACATCGAGCCTACGCGGCTGCCGGTCATCTCGCGTCGTCCCTTCCTCAACACTTCGGCCATGCGTGGGCGCGCGACCTCATCGCCATACTCTGCACGCAGCGCGCTCGCCTGCGCCCGCGCGGCGTCGTGCTGTTCCAGCGGCAGGGTCGCCCAGTACTCGTTGCGCAGGTCCACGAACAGCGGGTAGCCGCGCTCGGCTGCCACTTCCATCCACGCATAGGCCATGACCGGATTGCGCGGCTGTTCAACGC
>NZ_JBFTNR010000206.1:0-7617 GCF_056665995.1 Stenotrophomonas sp. 05L44_2 | reverse complement strand
GGTGAAGACAGCCCGCCGTGGGAACCGGCGCCGAAGATCAGCCGCGCCGAACTGGCCCGCGAAGCCAAGCTGAGCACCAGCCAGGTGGGGATGATCGAGCGCATCCACGCCCAGGCTGCGGCCGAGGTGGTGGAAGCGGTGAAGGCCGGCATGATCTCGATCAGCGCCGCCGCCGCCGTGGCCGACCTGCCGGAAGAAGAGCAGCGCGCGGCGGCTGCCGGTGGCAAGGATGAACTGAAGCAGGCTGCAAAGCGCGTGCGTGAGTCCAAGCGCAAGCCGCGTGCGCCGAAGCCTGAACCGGAGTCGGCGGAAATGGACTTCGAAGAGGCCAACGAGGATGAGATCGCCAGCCGCGATGCCGAGGTGCTGGCCGCGCTGGAGCAGCTTGGCGAGGATGCCCCGGCGCTGCGCCGCCGCGTGGTTGCCCTGACCCGCGAGAACGACACCCTGCGCGCGCAGCTGGCCCATCTGCGCAGGCAGCTGGAAACGCTCTGAGCATCCCCCGGTAGTGCCGGCCGCTGGCCGGCAGCTGCAAGGTGCTTCCAACGTTCATGGGTTGCCGGCCAGCGGCCTGCACTACCGGGTACTCACCGGCCTGCGGGTAGACTTCGGGCATGACGTCTGCCATCGATCCGCGCCGCGCCCAGCTGCGGCGCCTGAAAACCCTCGCCCTTGGCCTGCTGCTGCTGATGCTGGCGGGTTTCGCGGTCAGCCACTGGCAGGGCGAGCGCGGCATCTGGGCCTGGGTCTCGGCCTTCTGCGAGGCCGCCGCGGTTGGCGCGCTCGCCGATTGGTTCGCGGTGGTTGCCCTGTTCCGGCGGCCGATGGGCCTGCCGATTCCGCATACGGCGATCATTCCGCGTAGCAAGGAACGCATCGGCGACAGCCTGGCCTTGTTCGTGCGTGACCAGTTCCTGGAACCGACGGTGCTGCTGGCCAAGCTGCAGGTATTCGATCCAGCCAGCCGCCTCGGCAGCTGGCTGGCCGATCCCGCGCGTTCACGGATGCTGGCCGACATGGCCCGTGGCTGGGCGCTGCAGGCGCTGGACTTCTTCGATGAAGCTGCGGTGCGGCGGCAGCTGCACAGCTTCGTGGTGCAGCAGCTGAGGCAGTGGAACGCCGCTGCCACCGCCGGCGAACTGCTGGGCCTGCTGACCGCCGATGGCCGCCACCAGCGCGTGCTGGACGAAGGCCTGCAACGGCTGGGGCGTTGGCTGGAGCAACCGGAAGTGAAGGAGCGCGCCTCGCAGCTGATCGTGCGCTACATCCAGCGCGAATGGCCGACGCTGTCGAGCACGGTGAACTGGGTCAAGCCGATCGATGAGATCGGCGACAGCCTTGCCGAACGCCTGGCGCGCGCGGTGCTTGAGGAGCTGCAGCAGGTGCTGGCCGAGCCGCAGCACCCGCTGCGCCAGGACTACGAACAATGGCTGGGCAACTACGTGCAGCGCCTGCGCGAAGACCCGGCACTGGCCGAGCGCATCGAACAGCTCAAGCAGGAAATGATCGACCACCCTGCCCTGCAGGACTACGTGCAGGGCCTGTGGTCGCGCATCCATGCCAGCCTGCGCGGCGATCTGCAGCGCGAGGATTCGGCACTGGTCGGTCATCTGCAGCGCAGCCTGGCCTCGCTGGGTGACAGCCTGCAATCGGACCCGGCGTTGCGCGAGGCATTGAACCAGCACCTGCTGGAAGGCGCGCAGCGGCTCACCGGGCGCCTGCGCGAGGGCGTCACCACCCATATCGCGCAGACGGTGAAGAGCTGGGACGAGCGTCATCTGGTCGAGCAGCTGGAACTGAGCGTGGGCCGCGACCTGCARTWCATCCGCTTCAACGGCACCCTGGTGGGTGGGCTGATCGGGCTGCTGCTGCATGCGGCTACGGTGCTGTTCCGGTTCTGAGGGGGTTCCCGGCCGGGCTGCGCCCGGCACCCGCAGAGGCGGGAGCCAGAGCAACAGCCACAGCTGGTTTCCGGCTTGGTCGCCGCATCCATGCGGCTCACACCCCGCAAACCCACAGCGCCCCGCCTTCGACCGTTTCCCCTCGATCTGCCTGGATCCACATGTTCGGGGGACGAATGGGGCTGTCACACTTGCTTAACGAAATGCGAATGCCTATCATTTACTGATCGGTTGTACGCTTAGCCAAGCGGGGCACGGAAGCACGCGCCCACCCGCCCCTTCGCCCGTGTACATCCCCCGACCACTGGGTCGCCTGCCTGCCGCAGGTGGCGCGCCGTCGATGGGAATCACGCTGGGTGACGTGCGCGGAGCGCATGGCTGCCATGGGTGCGTTTGCCATCGCCTGTTTTTTGTCCTGCATGGAATCGCACCGATGGCTTCTCCCCTGAATACTCCCCGCCCAACCCTGCTGGCCCTGGCCCTGACCGCTGTGATGATCGCTCCGCTGGCCCACGCCGATGCACCGCTCGCTGCCGATGCGCGCACGCTGGACACGGTGAAGGTGACCGCTGACGGCGAGATCGCAAACGGCTACACGGTGAAGAACACCCGCAGCGCGACCAAGCTGGATCTGTCGCTGCGCGAGACGCCGCAGTCGGTCACCGTCATCACCCGGCAACGGCTGGATGACATGGGGCTGTTCTCGTTGTCCGACGTGATGGGCCAGGTCACCGGGGTCAGCGTGTCGGTCACCGACAGCGAGCGCATCAGCTATGTTTCGCGTGGCTACACGATCGAGAACTTCCAGATCGACGGGATGCTCAACACCTTCGGTGGGTCGATCAAGACCAACACCGACAACGTCATCTACGAACGCATCGAAGTGATCCGCGGCGCCACCGGCCTGACCACGGGCGCCGGTGATCCGTCCGGCACCATCAGCATGGTGCGCAAGCGCCCCACCGACACCTTCCAGATGAGCAGCAACCTGACCGTGGGGCGCTGGGGCAACCAGCGCCTGGAAGCCGACCTGGGCGGTCCCGTGGCGTGGGACGGGCGCATCCGCGCACGCGTGGTCGCGGCCAAGCAGCAGAGCGATTCGTTCCGCGATGTCTACAAGCTCGACAAGGACGTGTTCTACGGCATCGTCCAGGCCGACTTGACCGGCAGCACCCTGTTCGAGCTGGGCTATGAATACCAGTCACCGCACACCACGGGCGTGACTTGGGGCGTGGTGCCTTACTGGGGTGCTGACGGCAACCCGGCCAACCTGCCGCGCTCGACCAATCTGTCGGCGTCGTGGAGCGAATGGCCGATCATTGAAAAGACCACCTTCGCCCGCCTCGAACAGCAGCTGGGCAGCGGCTGGTCGCTGAAGGGCAACGTCAGCCATGCCGTGCGTGATACCGATGGCAGCGTCTGGTACGGCGCAGCCGGCTACCCGCGCGCGGACGGCACCGGCGTCACCGCCTACGTCTCGCACTTCAACGAACACAGCACGATGGACGTGTTCGACGTCAACGTCGGCGGCCCGTTCCAGCTGTTCGGCCGCGAGCATGAGCTGGTGTTCGGGCTGGGCCAGTCCGTGCGCAAGGGCGAATCCGAAGCGACCAGCTTCGACACCAGCGCACCGGGCTACATGCAGGTTCCCGACTGGCGCAACTGGACCGGCAAGGTGCCGGTCCTGCCGGTGACACGCTACGGCCGTCTTTCCTCGGAAAACGAGCTGCGCCAGCGCGCCGCCTACATCGCCGCGCGCCTGCGCCTGGCCGACCCGCTGCTGGCCGTGGTCGGCGCCCGCTATGGCAGCTGGGAAACCCGACAGTGGGGCTACGGCTACGACGCCAACGGCAACCGCAACCGCACCACCCGCACCGGCTACAAGCCCGACGACACGCTGACCCCGTACGCCGGCCTGGTCTACGACTTCAATTCGATGTTCAGCGGTTATGTCAGCTACACCGACATCTTCAAGCCGCAGAACTACCGCGACCGCAACGGCAACTACCTTGAGCCGGTGGTCGGCGACATGTACGAGGCGGGCGTCAAGGCTGAATTCTTCGGTGGCCTGCTGAACGCCTCGGCCGCCGTGTTTGAAGGCAAGCAGGACAACGTGGCCGAGATCGATGATTCGGTGCCGCTGAACTCGCTGCCCGATGGCGGCCAGGCCTATCGCTCGACCGGCAAGGGCAACAAGGTGAAGGGTTGGGAACTGGAAACCCAGGGCAGCATCGGCGAGCAGTGGAACATCTCGGCCGGTTTCGCCCGTACCCGGATCCGCAACGCCGCGGGTGTGCTGCAACGGACCACCACCCCGCAGGAAACCTTCCGCCTCAACACCAGCTGGCGGCCGGGCGGCATCGAAGGCCGCTTCTGGCTGGGCGGTGGCGTGACCTGGCAGAGCCGCATCTGGAACAACAGCACCAAGCCGACGGCCGACTACCTGACCACCGGCCGCACCGAAAGTGCGCGCATCACCCAGGACGCGTTCTACCTGCTGAACCTGGCCGGTGGCTACCGCTTCAACGAGAACTTCAGCGCCCAGCTCAACATCAGCAACCTGCTGGACAAGAAGTACTACAACAACGTCGGCTTCTACCAGGGCGTGTACTGGGGCGAACCCCGCAACGTCAGCGTGACGCTGCGCTGGAAACTCTGATGACCTGATGGATGGTGCCGGTTCTGCGACCGGCACCCGGCCACGGATGGCCAACCCTGGCGTGCTTCGGTGCGCCGGCCTTCTCTTCATTCAACCTGCAGGACCGCCGTGGACCGCTCGCCCGCAACCGCCAGCCCCCGCCTCAGCACCTTCTTCGCCAACCCGCGATGGGGCGTGCTGTCCCGATCCCTTGCCGCCATCTTCGGCGGCTACGCGCTTGCCTCGATGACCACGGTGTTCTGTGCGCTGGCGCTGCCGGGCGCGCGCGGCCAGGCCGTGCTGACCGGYATGCTGCTGGCGATCCTGGTMGCCGCCTGCGCCGCGCTGTGGGCGTTCGCCACGCGCAGTGCGCTGCGTGCCTGGGTCGGCATTCTTGCCCCCACCCTGCTGTTGGCCGGCATTTCGCGCCTGCTGGGAGCGTGGGCATGAAGAATGGATTCCGCCAATCCATGGCCTGGCTGCATACCTGGACCGGCCTGCTGGTCGGCTGGCTGCTGCTGCTGATCTTCATGGCCGGCACCGCCAGCTACTACCGCGAGGAAATCAGCCGCTGGATGCGCCCGGAGCTGCCGCGCAGCACGGTAAGCACCGACGAAGCGGCGCAGCGCGCGGCCGACTACCTGCTGGCCAACGCACCACAGGCCGAGAGCTGGTTCGTCACCCTGCCGCAGCCACGCAATCCGGCCATGCAGATGTTCTGGCGGTTGCCGGCCGAGCTGGCCGACCCCAGCAAGGGCCGACGCGGCGCCTTCGGTGATGCCACCCTGGACCCGAACACCGGCACCGAGCTGAAGGCCCGCGAGACCCGTGGCGGCGACTTCTTCTACCGCCTGCATTTCGACCTGCACTACATTCCCGTGCTGTGGGCGCGCTACCTGGTGGGCTTCTGCGCGATGTTCATGCTGGTGGCCATCATCACCGGCGTGATCACCCAYAAGAAGATCTTCAAGGACTTCTTCACCTTCCGGAAGGACAAGGGCCTGCGCTCCTGGCTGGACTTCCACAACGTCAGCGCGGTGATGGCCCTGCCTTACCACGCGATGATCACCTACACCGGCATCGTCACGTTGATGATCATGTACCTGCCGTGGGGAGTGAACGTGGCCTACGRCACCGACCAGGATGCGTTCTACGCGGAGGCCTTTGGTGGCCTGCCCGAGGTCACCGCGCCCGCCGAAGGCAAGGCTGCCCCCCTGCCGCTGCGGCAGCTGCTGGACAGTGCCCGCACGCATTGGCACGGCACCGAGGTCGCCGGTTTCAGCGTTGCCAATCCCGGTGCCGCCAATGCGGTGATCGACATCCGCCAGCGCGATGGCAAACGCCTGTCCATCGATACCCCGGCGCTGCGCTATGACATGGTCACTGGCGCGCTGCTGCAGGAAACGCCGCCTTCCGGTGGCGCCACCGCCACCCGTGGCGTGCTGTATGGCCTGCACCTGGCCCGCTTTGCCGATTGGGGCCTGCGCGCGTTGTTCTTCCTGTCCGGCCTGACCGGCTGCCTGATGGTGGCCAGCGGCGTGGTGCTGTGGGCGGTGAAGGAGCGGCCGAAGCATGCCAAGAGCGGTCGCACCGGCTTCGGCCTGCGCCTGGTCGATGCACTGAACATCGGCGCCGTGGCCGGTCTGCCGATCGCCTTCGCCGCCTATTTCTGGGGCAACCGCCTGCTGCCGCTGGGCYTGGCCGAGCGMTCCAACGCCGAAGCGAACGTGTTCTTCTACGCGTGGGGCGCCTCGCTGCTGGCAGCCTTCATCTGGCCCAAGCGGATGATGTGGGCGTGGCAGCTGTACATCGGCGCGGCCGCGTTCGCGCTGATTCCGGTGGTCAACGCATTGACCACCCACGCGCACCTGGGCGTGACGCTGTTCAACGGTGACTGGGCATTGGCCGGTTTCGACCTGTCGATGATCGCCTTCGGCGTCATGCTGGCCCTGTGCGGCTGGCGCATGCAACGCTGGACGCCGCCGCTGACTGCCGCCGAGAAGAAGAAACGCGCGGCGGCCGCTGCAGCGACAAAGGCACCGGCCGATGCAGTGGAAGCGGAGGCCAGCGCATGATGCTGCTGGTACTGGGGTTGTCGTTCACAGCGTTCACCGCGCTGTCGCTGGCGATGGAAAAGCATCAGCAGGAACTGCACGGCAAATCCGCGGCATCACCGGCACGGCGCACGCAATGGCGGGTGCTGGGCTGGGTGCTGCTGACGGTGGCTTTCGCACTGTGCGTGGTCGACCACGGCTGGGCGATGGGCCCGGTGCTGTGGCTCGGCGAGCTCACCCTGGGTGGAATCGTGCTGGCGTTCGCGCTGTACCCCTACCGGCCGAAATGGATCGCGCCGCTGGCGATCGCGTTGCCGGTGATCGGGCTGGTGGTGGCGCTGTTGTAACCCGTGCGGTGGACCGCATCCACGCATGGCGTGGATCTACCGGACCCACGCTCGCCGGGCATGGCCCGGCGCTACCGTTCTGCGCGCACGTGGGTAGCGCCGGGCCATGCCCGGCGACGCGTCACGCCAGGCGCTTCAGCTCCCACGCACGATGGATGCGCGCATTGCGCTCGAAATCCGGGCCGATGGTGCTGGCGCTGATCTCGCGGCACTGGGCGAATTCGGCGATGGCGTTCTCTTCCAGCTTGAAGCGGCGGAAGTTGTTGGAGAAGTACAGCACGCCACCCGGCGCCAGTCGCGCGACGGCCGCACGCAGCATCTTCACCTGCTCGCGCTGTACGTCGAAGTCCTCGGCGCGGGCCGAGTTGGAGAACGTCGGCGGGTCGCAGAAGATCACGTCGTACTGGCCGCGATCGCCTTCCAGCCAGGCCATCGCATCGGCCTGCACCAGCAGGTGCTGATTGCCGCCCTGCCCGTTCAAGGCCAGGTTGTCGTAGCACCACTGCAGGTAGGTGGCCGACAGGTCGACGCTGGTGGTGCTGGCCGCACCGGCCACCGCCGCCTGCACGCTGGCCACGCCGGTGTAGCAGAACAGGTTGAGGAAGCGTTTGCCGCGCGCCTGCTCGGCCATCAGCCGGCGCAGCGGGCGATGGTCGAGGAACAGGCCGGTATCCAGG
>NZ_JBFTNR010000205.1:0-5653 GCF_056665995.1 Stenotrophomonas sp. 05L44_2 | reverse complement strand
GCCTTCGCTCGCGATGCTGGCATCCCCTTGGTGGCGTGGCCCCTTCGCGCGAAGAATCTTGATGGGCTACGTGCACTTCTGGACAACGGCGCAGATCCGAATGCACGCGTATACAAGACGGTGGACGGGCGCAGGCTTGGTTACAACAATGCGATGGTCTACGCGGCAAAGATGGACGACCCTCGCTTCCTGGAGCTGCTCCTGAAGCATGGCGGAGACCCCAACACCCGCAACTCAGCCAACGAGACTCTACTGCTGCAGGCATTCCTCAGCGGAAATCAGTGGAAGAACATCCAGGTACTGATTGAGAACGGGGCCAACATCAATGAATCAAGCCTGGACCTGGGCGATGACACGGTCCTGAGCTGGTACACGACGCGAGGCGGCTTCGACTACGCTTACTGGCTACTGGAACATGGTGCTGATCCAGCGATTGCAAAGCCGGAAGGGTCCAGCCAGCCTGGCCGGCAGAAGATGGTCGAGGACATCTACTGGGAAATCACCACGCCGGACAACCTGCCGTGGCAGAAGAAATGCCAGCAATGGCTGGCTGAGCGCAACATCCCCCGCCCGCCGATGCCCGAACACATCCGCAGGAAGCGCGAGGCCTTCAAATTCCCGAGCAAGGAAGAAGACATTCCGCTGCTCTGATTCCTGTCTCAGCTGCCGGAAAGCAGCACGCAGTCATCCGGCAGATGCATCCGCACCCTGCCCGCCACGCAGTCGATGCGGAAGCGGCGTGCCTGCACCGGTTCGCCGTCCAGGTTCAACGTCAACGGCTGCGGTGCGTCGATCTGCAGCCACGGCAGCTGCGCGCGCGTGGCGACACGTTCAAGCGCCGCCTCCTTGCCGCCGGTCAGCATCTGTCCAAGGGTGGCTGCGACTTCACCCTCCAGTTCCGGCACCACGGTGACGTCCAGCAGGCCGTCATCGATCAGTGCCTGGGGGCACAGCTGCTGGCCGCCACCGGCCTGACGGCCGTTGCCGATACCCAGCGCGATGAACCCACCTTCCCACTGGAAGTCCGGCCCGCTCAGGCGTGCGGTGATGGGTTCGATGCGGCCGAGCTTGGCGATACCGGTGATGACATAGGCCAGGCCGCCGAGCATCTTCTTCAAGCCGGCATCGGTTTCCACCGTGACCTGGGTGCCGAAGCCGCCGCTGGCGAGGTTGGCGCACCACCATGGCTTGCCGTCGGCATCGACGCGCAGCAGGTCCATGGGGCGTGGGTGGCCGCTGGCAACCAGTGCGAAGGCCTCCTGCGGCTCCACCGGAATGCCGGCAGCGGTGGCGAAATCGTTGGCGGTGCCCATCGGCACCAGCGCGAGCGAAGGCAGCGCCTCAGCCGGCTCGTCGCGATGCGCCAGCGTCTCGGCGACCGCGCTGAGCGTGCCGTCGCCGCCGGCCGCCACGATCACGTCCACGCCGTGGTCGATGGCCTCGGCGACGTAGCGCTCGGCATCACCGTCTTCCCAGGTCACCCGCACTTCCAGCTGCACGCCGCGTTCGCGCCAGTGGCCCACGGCCTCGCGCAGGTCATCGTTGCCTGCGGACTTGCCGTTGAGGATCAGGCGCCAGCGGGGGGTGCTCATGCGGTGCTTCCAGGGAAGGGCGGCACAGGCTAGCAACCGCGCGTTCGGGGCCAGTGAAAGGCAGCGGCCACCGTTCAGGTCAGGGCGCTGGGCTCGCCCGCGCGGCATGTCATGCAGGTGTCATCGGCCACCGGGAGAATGGAAGGCCATAGCAGGGACGACGGATGGAGGCAGGATCAGCCTCCCACGCATGCAGCAAGGCCACGCCAGTGTTTGGCGTGGCTTTTTTTTACCCATCGCGCGGGTGTAGAGGCCGGCTCACAGGTAAGCCTCGATGGGACCGTGCAGGAGGCAGCTGTCGAAGGCATCGATGCTGCACAACATCGCTTCATCAATTGCGTACTCCTGCAACAGAAGGTTGAGCGCCGGAATTCCGGTCACGAACCTGCGTTCCACCCGGGTCTGCGCGTCCTGCATGGCGTAGTCGTAGTCGAAGCCATAGGCGGTCTCGGTGAAGCGTGCGGCATGGGTGATCATGCGCAGCTCGTAGGTGTCTTGTTCGCCAGGAATGACATGGGCGAAGCAGCGCAACCCGGTGTCCACCGAAGCCAGCTCCGCTGCCAGCGCCCATCCCTTTTCAAGCGCCGCGAATGGCCGCGGCGGCGGTGATGGGTGGCGGCGACGCCAAAGCATCATGGCGCGTTCCACGTCATGGCCAGCGGCCTGCAGCTCGATGGCGGCCTCGGCGACCCCCAACCCTGTGCGGTGCCCGTAATCGGCCACGAGCTGATCAACCACCAAGGCGTGCGCCTGTGACAGGTCGCCGCCGGCAGCCTCCAGCGCCTGCCTGCAGACAGCAATCGAGGCCGGCAGCCGCTGGCGGAGTGCGGCAATGGCGTATTTCATCGGCACACCAGTCACCAGGAAACGGCCTACCCGGCGAATGCCTTCAGCGCCTCACCTTCCAACCGGTACACCGTCCACTCGTCCTGCGGTCTGGCCCCGGCTGCGGTGTAGAACTCGATGGCCGGCGTGTTCCAGTCCAGCACCGACCATTCGAAGCGACCGCAACCTTCAGCTACCGCCTGGCGGGCGATGTACTTCAGCAGCGCTTTGCCCGCGCCGGAGCCGCGTTTTTCCGGGCTCACGTACAGGTCTTCCAGGTAGATGCCCTTGCGCCCCAGCCAAGTGGAATAGTTGTAGAAATACACCGCGTAGCCGATGGCTTCGCCGTTCGCCTCGCAGACCAGCGCGCGGGCGGTGGCGTCGGCGCCGAACAGGCTTTCGGCGATGCCGATCTCATCGGTCTGCACCGACTGCTCTGCCTTCTCGTAGATCGCCAGTTCGCGGATGAACCGAAGGATCAGGCCGGCGTCGGCGACGGTGGCCGGGCGGATGTTCAGGAGTGCCATGAGCAGAAAAAAGGGGACGGAGGGGATTAAGCGAGCTTAATCCCCTCCGTCCCCTTTTTGTCAGCGCGCTGCAGCGACGTTGGCGCGCATCTGCGCGATCACGTCCTGGTAGCTGGTCTTGGCGTTGAAGATGGCCGAGCCGGCGACGAACGTGTCGGCGCCAGCGGCGGCGATCTCGCCGATGTTGTCGGCCTTCACGCCACCATCGATCTCCAGGCGGATGTCACGGCCGCTGGCATCGATCTTCTGGCGCACCACGCGCAGCTTGTCCAAGGCCGACGGAATGAAGGMCTGGCCGCCGAAGCCCGGGTTGACCGACATCAGCAGCACCAGGTCGAGGTCGTCCAGCACCCAGTCGAGGATGTCCACCGGGGTGGCCGGGTTGAGCACGATGCCCGGCTTGCAGCCCAGCGAGCGGATCAGCTGGATGGTGCGGTGCACGTGGCGGCTGGCCTCCGGGTGGAAGCTGATGTAGGTGGCACCGGCCTCGGCGAAGTCCGGGATGATGCGGTCGACCGGCTCGACCATCAGGTGCRCGTCGATSGGCGCGGTGAYGCCGTRCTTGCGCAGYGCCKRGCARACCATCGGSCCGATGGTCAGGTTKGGCACGTAGTGGTTGTCCATSACATCGAAATGGACCCAGTCCGCACCTGCGGCCAGGACGTTGTCGACTTCCTCGCCCAAGCGGGCGAAGTTGGCCGAGAGGATGGAAGGAGCGATGAGGCAGTTGGACATGGCCGGGGCCTTCGGAACGGGGAAAGGGGTCTCCCGCCCGCAGGCGGGGCAATGGGGTCAGCGCTTGCGCAGGGTCTTGATGCGGTCGTAGGCGGCGTTGATGCGCCGCGACTTCTGCTCGGCCTGCTGCTGCAGCTCGGGGGCGGCGCCGCCCAGCTTGTCGGGGTGGTACTGGGAGATCAGCTTGCGGTAGGCGCGCTCGACCTCGGCATCGGTGGCCTCGGAGGTCAGCCCCAGCTCGCGGTACGGGTTCTCCTTGTTCAGGCGGAACCAGTCGCTGTCGAAGGCATGCCCCAGCAACAGGCCGACCACCGCGCCGAACAGCGGATTGGGCCGGAACAGCAGGGCGCCGGCGATGAATCCGAGCAGTTTTCCGTACCAGCGCATGGCGCTCCGGGGTCGGCCGACGAAATGGACGCTCATTTTACGTCACAGCGGGCCCGGACCGCTTTACACTAGGCCRCCCGCTGACCAGTTGCGGGCCCGCCGGGTCCCCTGGGCAGCCGTCTCGACGAAGCCCCAGGAGTGCCCGTGCCAACCACGCTGTTGCAATCCGATCTCCCCGGCCTGCCCTTGCGCCACCGCGGCAAGGTGCGTGATGTGTTCGATATCCCGCGCGAGCGACTGCCGGCCGGTACCCCACCGGGGGACTACCTCTTGATGGTCGCCACCGATCGCCTGTCGGCGTTCGATGTGGTCCTGCCCGACCCGATCCCGGGCAAGGGCGAGATGCTCTGCCAGGTGTCCAACTTCTGGTTCGCCAAGACCGCGCACCTGATGCCCAACCACCTGACCGGCATCGATGTGGCCAGCGTGCTGCCCGAGGGCGTGGACGCGGCCCTGTACGCCAAGCGCGCGGTGGTCACCCGCAAGCTGAAGCCGGTACCGGTGGAAGCCATCGCCCGTGGCTACCTGATCGGCAGCGGCTGGAAGGACTACCAGCGCACCGGCAAGGTCAGCGGCATCGAGCTGCCCGACGGCCTGCGCCAGGCCGAGCAGCTGCCCGAGCCGATCTTCACCCCCTCGACCAAGGCCGCCGTTGGCGACCATGACGAGAACATCGACTTCGACGCGATGGTGAAGACGGTCGGTGCGGAAATGGCCGAGCGGGTGCGCGACGCGACGCTGCGCATCTACAAGTTCGCGGCCGATTACGCACGCGAGCACGGCATCATCCTGGCCGACACCAAGTTCGAGTTCGGTACCGACGCCGACGGTCGCCTGTACATCATGGACGAGATGCTGACGCCGGATTCCTCGCGCTACTGGCCTGCCGACGAGTACGAAGTGGGCACCAGCCCGCCGAGCTACGACAAGCAGTTCGTGCGTGACTACCTGGAGACGCTGGACTGGGGCAAGACCGCCCCGGGCCCGAGCATCCCGGCGGAGATCATCGAGCGCACCCGCGCCAAGTATGCCGAGGCGCTGCAGCGCCTGGCCGGGATCAGCGTCGACTGATTCCCCTGCGCCCCGGCCCGCGTGGCGGGGGCGTTCTGAATGCGGTAGTGCAGGCCGCTGGCCGGCAAGCCCGGCGAACGTGCAGCCAGGCATGGCCTGGCTCTACTGACGGTTGGCAGTGCCGGTCGCTGGCCGGCAACCCCGCGAACCTGCAGCCAGGCATGGCCTGGCTCTACTGCCGGCCCCGGCCGGGGTATGCTGGCCACATGCAGACCAGCACCCAGCTTGCGCGTCCGATCGACCGCTATTTCGCCAGCTACTCCGACGACCACCGCAATGTGGTCAACCAGCGCATCCACGTGGTGGCGGTGCCGGCGATCCTGTGGTCGGTGGTGGCCCTGCTGTGGTGCGTGCCGCCGCTGATCACCTGGTTCCAGTACGGCATCTGGTCGGCGTTCGCGATGTTCAGCGCGTGGTGCTTCTACAACAAGCTGTCGCGTCCGCTGGGCATCGGCATGCTCATCCAGTTCTTCGTGTTCGGCTGCCTGTGCCGGCTGCTGGAAGCGGAAATCGGCC
>NZ_JBFTNR010000204.1:0-5672 GCF_056665995.1 Stenotrophomonas sp. 05L44_2 | reverse complement strand
GCGCTGCAGCTTGGCTACGCTGCTTATTTGATTACACTTGAAACTTGTTTGCCCACGACTCCGGACACCCACCATGAAGCTTGGTTCCTTGAAGGAAGGCGGCCGCGACGGCACCCTGATCGTCGTCTCGCGTGACCTGCGCCACGGCGTGCGCGCCACCGGCATCGCCGCCACCCTGCAGTTGGCCCTGGAGGACTGGAGCCATCTGGCCCCGCGTCTGAATGCGCTGTATGAGTCGCTCAATGCCGGTGACGCCGATGGCGTGTTCGACTTGGACCCGCAGGCCCTGGCTGCGCCGATGCCGCGCGCCTATGAATTCGTTGATGGCAGCGCCTACCTGCCACACGTCGAGCGCGTACGTCGCGCCCGCGGCGCCGAGGTGCCGGAGAGCTTCTACAGTGATCCGCTGATGTACCAGGCCACCAGCGCCGGTTTCCATGGCCCGCGCGATGCGGTCAAGGTGGTCAGCGAGGACTACGGCATCGACCTGGAAGCGGAGATCGTGGTGATCACCGACGACGTGCCGATGGCCGCCACGCCGGAGCAGGCCGCCGGCCACATCCAGCTGATCGGCCTGGTCAACGACGTCTCGCTGCGCAACCTGATCCCGGGCGAACTGGCCAAGGGCTTCGGCTTCCTGCAGTCCAAGCCGCGCTCGGCGTTGTCGCCGGTGTTCGTCACTCCCGACGAGCTGGGCGCTGCCTGGCAGGACAGCAAGGTGCACCTGCCGCTGCTGACCCACATCAACGGGACGTGGTTCGGTGCGCCGGAAGCGGGTGTCGACATGCAGTTCAACTTCGCCCAGCTGGTCGCGCACGCGGCGAAGACGCGGCCGCTCAGTGCCGGCACCATCGTCGGCTCKGGCACCATCGCCAACGAAGACACCAGCAAGGGGGCTTCGTGCTTCGCCGAACAGCGCGTGGTGGAAACCCTGCGCGACGGCAAGCCGAGCACGCCGTTCATGTCCTTCGGCGACGTGGTGCGCATCGAGATGCTCGATGCCGCCGGCAACAGCATCTTCGGTGCGATCGAGCAGCGCATCGAACAGGCGGCCAAGCCCTGAGCATGGAGGCGGCGATGGAGATTCCGGTCGACGACGGCATCATGCTGTACACCTACTGGCGATCCAGCGCCGCCTACCGCGTGCGCATCGGCCTGGCCTTGAAAGGCCTGGCCTTCGAAGCACGACCGGTGCATCTGGTGCGCGAGGGCGGCGAGCAGCACCATGACGCCTATCGCGGGCTCAACCCGCAGCAGCTGGTGCCCACGCTGCTGCATGACGGCCACGTGCTGACCCAGTCGCTGGCGATCCTGGAGTATCTGGAAGAGCGGTTCCCGCAGGTGCCGCTGCTGCCGGCCGACGCCGCTGGCCGCGCACGGGTGCGGGCAGCGGCGCAGCTGGTAGCCTGCGACATCCACCCGATCAACAACCTGCGGGTGATGCAGTACCTCGAGCGCGATCTGCAGCTGCCCGCCGATGCACGCACGCAGTGGACCCTGCACTGGATGGCCGAGGGCTTCGCCGCGATGGAAACGATGCTGGCCGACAGTGCTGACACCGGTACGTTCTGCCACGGTGACCGTCCGGGTCTGGCCGACATCTGCCTGTTGCCGCAGCTGTACAACGCCCATCGCTTCGGCCTGGACCTGGCGGCATACCCCACACTGCGCCGCATTGAAGCGGCCTGCCAGCAGCTGGATGCCTTCATCGCTGCACGCCCCGAAAACCAGGTCGACGCCGCCTGACGTCCCGCTGTGCTCGCCGGGCATGGCCTGGCGCTACCGGTCTCCGGCGCGCGGTAGCGCCGGGCCATGCCCGGTGGGCGCGGAGTTGGCCGCCAGCAGTTGCTGCAGGTCGTCGCGGAACAGCCGGTAGGCGTCCTCGCGCCGCGTATCATCCTTCTGCCGCAGTACCCAGGCAGGATGCACGGTGGCGTATCCCCGGGTGCCATCCTCAAGCGTGAGCCAGCGGCCACGGTCGCGCGTCAGGTTGAAATCGCGACCGAATACGGACGAGGCCGCCGTGGCGYCGAGACAGACGATCACCTGCGGCTTCACCCGTGCGATCTCGCCCTGCAGCCACGGCCGGCAGGCATGCACATGGCGGCTCTCAGGGCGCTTATGCAGGCGCACCTTGCCTCGGCGCTCGTGATGGAAGTGCTTCACCGCGTTGGTCAGGTACAGGGCGCTGCGTTCGATGCCCAGCTCCTGCAGCGCACGGTCCAGCAGCTTGCCCGCCGGCCCGGCGAAGGGGCGACCACTCAGGTCCTCGACATCACCGGGCTGTTCGCCCACCAGCATGATGCGTGCATCGGCACGACCTTCACCGAACACGGTCTGGGTCGACGCTTCCCACAGCGGGCACTGCCGACAGACGGCGGCCTGCTGGCGCAACGCCTGCAGGCTGCCATTGTCCGCAGCGGCATCGGTTGCATCATTCGGCCGTGCGGGAATACGTCGCTGCGGTGCCTGTGCCGGTCGATCATGCATCTCCTGCACGCGGCCGGCTGCGTCGCGCACAAGGCCCGGCAACAGGTGCGCTTCGGGAAGATGCTTCCAGTAACGGGCGGGCATTTCCTGCTGCATCATCCGCGTGTTGAGCCGGGCCGGATTGAAGATGCTGGCGTAATAGGTCTGCCACAGCGTCTCACGGGCGTCTTCGGCGGGTGCATCGCGACGGCTGCCGCCATCACCGAACGAGAGCGCGCTGCCATCCCAGCGGACACTGCGCGCGGGGGTCAGGATCGCCCAGCGCATGCCGGCAAAACGGCGGGCGAAAAACGGCGCGACCCGGTCGACGATGTTGTGATCGGGCTCGAACCAGGCGATGAACGCGTCGGTCTCGCCGGGCACCTCCCGGAAGCGCACGAAGGCCTTCATCTTGTGCGTGTCGCGGCGCACCGCCTGCGCCAGCGCCATCAACCGCAGCACATCGGCGTCGGCCGGATTGGACAGCACCGTGCGTTCGCCATGCGCGATGCGCCACAGCAGGCGGTACAGCAGCGGCAGGCGCTGCGGATCGCGATGGCATAGGCAGGTAGCGGCCAGTTCGACAAAGTCGCGCGGCACGTTCGGGACGGTGGCGCCGTCGGGCAGTGGCGCCTGCTGCACCGCCGGCGCGTCCAGCAGCGACGCTTCGGTACCCGTGATCCAGTCCAGCTGTTCCGGCAGCACGCGGCGCAGCAAGGCCTCACGCGCCGCACCGCGCCAGGCATCCAGCGACCACGGCGGGTCTACGCGCAGCGACCAGCGCTGCAGCTCAGGCAGCGGGCGCGGCATCGAACAGCGAGCCCTGGCGGGGTGGTGGCGCCAGCTTCGCGCGCAGCACCGCCGGATCATCCAGCGCACTGCGCGGATGGTGGTCGGCCAGCTGCACGAACGGCAGCAGTTTGCTCATCGGCGCCTTCAGTCGTGCAACGTCGGCCACCCGCAGGCGACCGTGGCGGCGTGCCATCAATACGCGCTTGACGTTGCGCACTCCCAGGCCTGGCACCCGCAGCAGCAGCTCCTTCGGCGCAAGGTTCAGGTCCACCGGGAAGCGTTCGGGATGGCGGATCGCCCAGGCCATCTTCGGATCGATGTCCAGATCCAGCATGCCACCCTGGGTGGTGTCGGTGATCTCCTCCACGCCGTAGCCGTAGAAGCGCAGCAGCCAGTCGGCCTGGTACAGCCGGTGCTCGCGCTGCAGCGGAGGCGGCTGCAGCGGCAGCTGGCGGCTCGCATCGGGAATCGGGCTGAAGGCGGAGTAGTACACCCGGCGCATGCGGTAGTTGCCGTAGAGGCTGTCGGCACTGGTCAGGATCTGCTGGTCGCTGGCACCGTCGGCGCCGACGATCATCTGCGTGCTCTGCCCGGCGGGTGCAAAGCGGGGAGGGCGAGGACGCGCGCCGCGGCTGGAAACCGGTGCGATCACTGCCGGCGCCTTGCGGGCCTCCTTGGCTTCTTCGATGCGCCAGCGCAGTTCGCCCATCGCGCCGCGGATCGATGTGCTGGTCTTTTCCGGTGCGAGGGTGGCCAGGCCCGCCTCGGTGGGCAGTTCGACATTGATCGACAGGCGATCGGCGTAACGACCCGCAGCGGCCAGAAGTTCTGGCGATGCCTCGGGGATCGTTTTCAGGTGGATGTACCCGGCGTATCGGTGCTCCTCGCGCAGTCGACGTGCCACCTCCACCATGCGCTCCATCGTGTAGTCCGCGTTGCGGATGATGCCGCTGGAAAGAAACAGCCCTTCGATGTAATTGCGCTTGTAGAAGTCCAGTGTGAGCGTGACCACCTCGTCCACGCTGAAACGCGCGCGCGGCACGTTGCTGGACACCCGGTTCACGCAATAGGCGCAGTCGTACACGCAGAAGTTGGTCAGCAGGATCTTCAGCAGCGACACGCAGCGGCCATCGGGCGTGTAGCTGTGGCAGATGCCCATGCCCTCGGTACTGCCGATGCCGCCGGAGGCGCGCGAATCGCGCTTGCCCGCACCACTGGAGGCGCAGGAGGCATCGTACTTGGCGGCATCTGCAAGGATGGCCAGCTTGCGTATGGTTTCCATTGAAGAAACCTACGCACGAGGGGTCTCATTGGATGAGACCGCCCCTTAACCCTTCAGGATTCCGCCGGGCATGGACCGGCTCTACCACCACGCGTCCGGTAGCGCCGGGCCATGCCCGGCGGGCGCGCCGTCAGAACCCGTGGGTAATGCTCGGCGCGCCGGCCGAGAAGTCCGCATACGGATCATGCTCGCCGCTGCCTCCTTCGGACAGGCGGAACTTCAGCGCCAGGCCATCGCGCGAGTCGGCCGCGCGCAGGGCTTCTTCCTGATCGATGGTGCCGTTCTTGGCCAACCGGAACAGGCACTGGTCGAAGCTCTCCATGCCTTCTTCCAGCGAAGCCTCCATCGCCGCCTTGATCTCGTGTACCTGGCCGCGACGCAGCAGGTCGCGGATCATCGGCGTGTTGATCAGTACTTCGGTGGCCGGCAGGCGGCGCCCCTCCTTGTTCTTCACCAGGCGCTGGCTGATCACCGCACGCAGGTTCAGCGCCAGGTTCATCAGCACGTTCTTGTGCGCGCTTTCCGGGAAGAAGTTGAGGATGCGCTCGATGGTCTGGTCGGCGTTGTTGGARTGCAGKGTGGCCAGGCACAGGTGSCCGGTTTCGGCGAAGGCRATSGCSGCCTCCATCGTTTCSGCATCCAGGATCTCGCCGATCAGGATCACGTCCGGCGCTTCACGCATCGCGTTCTTCAGCGCATTGTGGAAGGCATGGGTATCGAGCCCGACCTCGCGCTGGTTGACGATGGACATCTTGTGCTTGTGCAGGTACTCGATCGGGTCCTCGATGGTGAGGATGTGACCGGTGGTGGTGCTGTTGCGATGGTCGATCATCGACGCCAGCGAGGTGGACTTGCCCGAGCCGGTGGACCCCACCACCAGCACCAGCCCACGCGGGGTCATGATGACGTCTTTCAGCACCTGCGGCAGGTTGAGCTCTTCGATGCTCGGAATCCGGCTGCGGATGGCGCGGATGACCATGCCCACTTCACCGCGCTGCTTGAACACGTTGACGCGGAAACGCCCGGCATCGGCCAGGGCGATGGCCATGTTGAGTTCCAGCTCGCGCTCGAACTGCGGCACCTGGCCCTCGTCCATCAGCGAGTAGGCGATCTTCTTCACCATTCCCGG
>NZ_JBFTNR010000203.1:0-5687 GCF_056665995.1 Stenotrophomonas sp. 05L44_2 | reverse complement strand
CCGCCACTCACATCACATCGTCACCTTGCGCCGGTTGTCTTCGCTCACCCGGTCGATCAGCTTGTTGTACGGATCGAAACCGGCCTCGTCCGGCTTGGCATCCACCATCACCGTGATCGTCGGCGCTGCCGTGGTGATGTGATGGCGCTGCAGGTACAGCACCTTCTGGTCGCGTTCCTTGCCCGAGGGACCGTTGGCGAACACGCCGATCTCGACCCAGTCGTCCAGCGTGGCCGGCGTTTCCTTGCCCTGGCCATCGRCATGGACCTTGGCGGCGTGCAGCTTCAGGGTGACGTCGTAGCGGCCATCGGCACGCTTGCGCGCGCTGGCGGTCTCCAGCCGGTTGTCGTACAGCGTGATCTTCTCGAACAGATCGGTCAGCAGCTGCTGGCGGTCGGCCGGGGTCTCCGCACGCAGGTAGTCCAGCAGCTCCCGCGAGGTGGTGTACGGCGGCTGCTGGTAGCCCTTGTCCTGCAGGAAGCGCTGCAGGGCGCGGTTCAGCGCCTGTTCGCCGATTTCCTCACGCAGGCGGTAGAACACCAGCGAGCCCTTGCGATAGTGGATGTACTGCTGGTTCTCCACCCGTTCCAGCGGCAGTTCCTCGATGCGCTCGCCGCCACGGCCGGCCAGGTAGCGGTCCAGTTCGGTCTTCAGGAACTGGCGCATGTGCGCGCGGCCGTACTCCTTTTCCATCACCATCAGCGCCGAGTACTGCGACAGCGATTCGGACAGTACCGTGGCGCCCTGCACGTTGGCACCGATCACCTGGTGCGCCCACCACTGGTGTGCGATCTCATGCGCGGTGACGTAGAACACGTAGTCCACCTTGTCCGGGTCACGCAGGTCGGCGATGAAGCCGATCGACTCGGAGTAGGGGATGGTGTTGGCGAAGGACTGGGCAAAGCTCTGGTAGCCCGGGAACTCGATGATGCGCACCTGGCGGTGCTGGTAGGGCGTGAAGTTCGCCTCGTAGTAGGCCAGCGACTTCTGCACCGCTTCGATCATGCGGTCCACGTTGTAGGCATGGGCCGGGTCGAAGTACACCTCGATCGGAATGTCCTTGTACATGCCCTTCTTYACCTGCCAGCGCGCAGACAGATAGGCGTAGAAGTTGAGCATGGGCCGGTCCATCGCATAGCTGAAGCAGCGGCGGCCGTTCACGGTGGTCTCGTGCTGCAGGTAGCCCGGGGCCAGCGCGACCTGGTCCGGTGCGGTGCAGATGGTGGTACGGAAGTCCAGCCAGTCGGCGTCGTCGGAGATGTAGGTGTTGGCACGTGCTGCTTCATCCTCCAGCTTCGGCATGCGGGTCGGCTCACCCAGCCCGCGCTTGCGCCGTTCGTTGCGGTCCTCCAGCTCGCCGCGCGGGTCGTAGCCGAATGACGGCAGCAGGGTGCTGTTGAAGAACGTGCCGTTGTCCACGATGTTGCTGGGTGCCTGGCCGGCGGTGATGCCCTTGGGGCGTTGTTCGACGCGGAAGTGCACCTGGCGCTGCTCGCCGGGTTGCAATGGCGTGGCCAGGCGGTAGATGCGGTAACCCAGGTCGACATCATGGAAGGCCAGGGTCTGCCCGCCCAGGTCGACTTTGACCAGATTCCGGTCATCGCCCATCGCGATGTGGATGTCACTGATCGGGGCAGCGTGGGTGTTGCGCACCGTCCAGTCGGCATCGATGACCATCGACTGGGTTTCCGGATGCAGGTCCACGCGGTTGTCGACGGCGATGATGCGCGGTTGCGGCAGGTTCCTGTACTTGGACAGCTCGCGCTCGTAGCGCACCTGCAGGTCGCGCTGCTGGTCGGGAGACAGGAATTCATTGCGGATGTTGGTGCTCCAGTACAACCATCCGCCGAGCGCGACAAAGCCGAGCAGGGATACGGCAAAGCCCGCGCCGGTAGGACCGCGCAGGCGGCGTGCCGCCAGCTTCAACCGGTCACGCGCACTGGCGCCGACGCCGCGCACCCAGAACGCGGAGGCAAGGAACAGCAGCGCGGCCAGCAGCAGGCCCCAATAGGCCTGGAAGACCAGCTGCCCAGGCAGGAAGTGGCCGTAGCCGTTCATGTCCGAGTACGGGGCGTTGGGCCAGTTGCCGAAGTTGTACAGGTTCTGGGTGTAGTCCAGCAGGCCCAGCGCGACCTGCGCGATCATCACCACGATCAACAGCGCGTAGCCGAAGAACTTGTTGTTGGTCAGGACCTGCAGGACCAGCGCCATGCCGCCCATCAGCACATAGAACACCGAACCGAGGGCCAGCACCTTCAGGTACAGCAGCGGCTCCAGGTGGGTGTAACCCTGCACCAGCTGCATGGCCATCGACACCACCGCACCGATGGCCTGGAAGCAGGCGAYGATCACCACCAGGGTGGTCAGCCGGGCCAGCAGCGGTACCCAGTTGGGTACGGGCATGGCGTCGTTGACTTCGTTCAAGCGGACCGCGCGCTCCTTCCAGACCAGTTCGCCGGAATAGAACAGCACGATGATCACCAGCAGCCAGCTGTAGGCGCCCTGCAGGGCCGACAGCATTTCGGTGGTGACCGGCCAGATCGGCGTGCCATAGACCGCGCTCTGGTGCAGGGCGGCGGGGATGAAGTTTGCCAGGCCCAGCACCAGCAGCACGATGAACGGCACCCCGCGCAGGACGCCGAGGGTGTCAAAGCGCACCTGGCGCACGAACTGGTGCCAGCCGGTTGCCGCGCTGAAGCGGGGGCGCACGCGCGGCGCGGTGATCGCCGCCGGTCGCGGCGCATCGGCGCTGGCCACGGCCTGGCGACGGCCCCAACGCCTGCGCCCACTGCCGGTACGCTCGGTGCGGAACAGAGCGAAAGTGGCGGTGAACAAGACGGCGGCCACCCCCAGCCACAGGGCACGGTTGGCCAGCAGGTAGCCCGCCACCTCGGGCAGGCGGGTGTTGCTCTGCTCGGCGGCCCAGTAGCGGACCGTGCGGCCGAGCGCGCGCATGCCCAGTGGCTCGGTCAGCGTGGCGACCCAGACGTTGTCGATATCGCTCAGCAGCGAGGCACTCACGCCATACAGCACGAAGTAGCCGACCAGGCCGATGTAGACCCACAGGATCGAGCGCGTCAGCGCCGCCAGCAGCGACAGCAGGGCGGTGGTGAACAACACGTTGGGCAGCACGATCCAGGTGAAGGTCCAGGCATAGCTGGCCAGCGAAACCGGGCCGACGCGGGCCTTGTCCACCCAGGGCATGAACGGCCCCAGGAAGATGCCCAGCGCGATGATCAGGTACACCACCAGGCTGGCGCAGATCGCTGCCAGGATGCGTCCGGCCAGGTAATCGCGGCGCTTGATCGGGCTTGCGAAGATCAGCTCCGAGGTGCCCAGCTCGAAGTCGCGCAGCAGTGCATTGCTGACGAACAGCGTGGACACCAGCATGCCCATCATGGTGAAGATGCCCATGAAGCGCGCGACGACGATCGGCGCATTGCTGTGCACGTTGTTGACGCCGCCGCCGATCTGTACGGCTTCGGAGGAGGCGGCGGCGAAGGCCAGCGCGGCGAACAGGAACGCCAGCAGCCACAGCAGCGGCGAACGCAGCTGCTCGCGCAGCTCGAAGCGGAAGAAGGTGAGGATCATGGTGTGCTCCGCTCAGGCTGCACGGGCACGCGCCTGCAGGCGCAGGCGCTGGAAGTACACATCCTCGAGATCGGGGGCCACTGCAGTGAAGCCATCACCGGGGTCGCTGGCGCTGTGCACGTGGATCACCGGGCGGCCGCCGACCAGGCGCGAGGACAGCACCGTGTAGCGCGCCTCGTGGTCGGCCAGTTCGGAAGGCTCCACCTGCTTGCGCCAGACCTGCTGCTGCAACGCCTCGATCGCATCGGTGGGGCGACCGGTCAGCAGCACCTGGCCCTTGTTCATGATCGCCATGGTGGGGCACAGGTCGGTCACGTCCTCGACGATGTGGGTGGACAGGATCACCGCCACGTTCTCGCCGATGGCCGCCAGCAGGTTGAGGAAGCGGTTGCGCTCKTCSGGRTCRAGGCCGGCGGTSGGYTCGTCGACGATCACCAGGCGCGGSKCGCCSARCAGSGCCTGGGCGATGCCGAAGCGCTGGCGCATGCCGCCGGAGTAGGTGCCCAGCTTGCGCTTGCGTGCATCCCACAGGTTCACCTGCTGCAGCAGGCCATCGACCACCTCGCGGCGCTGACCGCGCTGGGTCAAGCCCTTCAGTACGGCAAAGTGTTCCAGCAGGTCCAGTGCGCTGACCTTCGGGTACACGCCGAAATCCTGCGGCAGGTAGCCCAGCCGGCGGCGCACGGCATCCTTGTCGCGCAGCACGTCGATCGGCGACTCACCCGGAATGCTCAGGGTGGCACTGCCGCTGTCGGCCTCCTGCAGGGTGGCCAGCGTGCGCATCAGCGAGGATTTCCCCGCGCCGTTGGGCCCGAGCAGGCCAAACATGCCGCGGGGAATATCCAGTGTGACCCCGTTCAACGCGTGTACGCCGTTGGCGTACGTCTTGGACAGCGAATCGATCTTCAGCATGCGACGTACACCTTTCCGTGTGTTGATCTGCTGTTTATCGCGCTGAACGGGGGTGGCGTCATGCCCCTTTGGTCATGGTGCCGTTGGCGGGCGGCCCAGCTGCCAGCACAGCAGCGCACCGTCCTCGGCATCCATGCGCTGGCCGGCCACGCAGAAACCGTTCCGGCGCAGCACAGCCTGCGAGGGCAGGTTGGCCACGGCGGTTTCCGCCTTCAGCATGTGTACGCGCGGGTCGGTCCACGCCCATTGCACGAACGCGGCCAGTGCGGCGCCGGCAAGCCCGCGTCCCTGGTGGGCCGGGGCGACGCCATAGCCGAGGGTGAGTACGCCGGCGCGCGGCGCGCAGGTCAGGGACAGCAGGCCAACCGTGTGGCCGGCCTCGACGATCCGCCATGCGGCTGGAGCAAAGCGGGGCTCGATGGAGGCGGTGAGGTCGGCCAGCATGGCGATCACATCGGGCGGGGCGACCGCTTCGTCAGCGGGATCGGTGCAGGACAGCAGCGCGCGCACGTCGTGCGCGGACGCGGGAATGAGCATGGGAACCTCGACAGGGAACTGCCCGGAAGGGCATTGCCGGTACGAGGGCAGGAGCGTGGGCCTCAGCCCAGGTGCAACGCGCCGTCCGCCGCCGTCACCGGTGCGGTGTGGGAAATGCTGGCGGAGGACAAAGGCCTTCTCCCGGAAGGGTGGATTGGTGCGTCGTGGCGCCAATCTAGCGCATCGCACGCGCGTCGGCACTGGCGTGCGGGCCCAAGGCCGGAACCGGCGCCAACGCCGTGAAGGCATTCTGAATGCGGATCTGGACTTGCGCTGGATCACACAATGCGTCGACAGGGGCGCCGATAGGCTTTCCCCCTCAAACGTCGACGTCGATGCAGGCACGCATGCGGATCACAACCGGAATTGAAGGACTGGACAGCATCATTGGTGGCGGGCTGCCGCAGGCGCGGCTGTACCTGCTTGAGGGGCCGCCGGGCTCCGGCAAGACCACGCTGTCCCTGCAGTTCCTGCTGGAAGGCCTGCGGCGCGGCGAGCGCTGCCTCTACATCACCCTGTCCGAGACCGCCGAGGAGCTGCGCGAAGTCGCGTTGGCGCACGGCTGGTCGCTGGACGGTCTGCACCTGTTCGAGCTGGGTTCGGCCGAAGGGGCGATGGGCAATGGCCGCCTGCAGTCGGTGCTGCAT
>NZ_JBFTNR010000202.1:0-5720 GCF_056665995.1 Stenotrophomonas sp. 05L44_2 | reverse complement strand
TCTTCATGATGGTCCACATGCGTTTCTGCCCGTGGATCCCATTGAAGCTGTCCTGGTGGCAGTCCTTGCAGAGCGCCACGGTGGTGTAGTGCTGGCCCTGGTTGATGTGGTGGGCGTCGGACGGTGCCGGCGCATCGCACACACTGCAGGGCAGATGCTTCACGGCCTCCAGGTGCGCGCGCTCGGCCGCGGTGAAGGCCTTGGCGTTCTTGGTCCTCATCGACGACGCTCCCCGTGCCGTTTCGTGGCCGCGCATCGGTCGAGAGCAACGATTACGCCCAACCTGATCCGGGCAACGTCTTTCGAACGGCAAAGGAAGCAGAGCTGCGCCAGAACGTAGTCCAGTGAGCTGCCCATCACGCAACCCTCCTGCTTGGCGGCGCGAACTGCGCCAGTTTTTCCACTGAGCTGTCCGACCAGCGCACCCGGTCCGAGAACTCGGCGTGGATGAAGGTCAGGAAGTCGCCCATCTTTCGGCGGCTGTACTTGCTGGTCTGGGCGCCGAGCATCACCACGCCGCCGCGCAGGCCGGGGGCCCATTCGGTCTCCTCCTCGAACGCAGCGGTCAGCACGTCCTTCCAGTCGTAGGGCGTGGCCTGCCTGGTGCTGCCGTCGCGGCGGGTGATCACCAGCGGCACCTGCTTGGCGATGTCGCTCAGCGCCGGCCACATCGCCGCGTTCTGGTCGAGCGTCCGCTTCGGCTCGTCCAGGGTGATCTGTACCGGGCCGCCCTTGATCCAGTCGTTGATGCCGCTCACGACGTTGGACAGCACCTGCGGCCAGTTCCGGTTCCCCTGCGGGTCGATCAGGAAGGTGCGCTTCATGCCTTCTTCCTCCAGCGCATGCAGCGGTTGCAGTAGACGTTGCCGCCACCGCAGTGACTGCACTTCGGCTCCTCAAAGTGGAACTCGGTGCAGTCGCCGCAGAAGTCGGTCCAGCACCACACCAGCCAGTACCAAGTCCCCTCGACGCAGCGGGGGAACCAGAGGAACTGGCGCTTGTACTCAGGCCGAGGCGATCCCCACTTCATCCCTCCACCTCCGGCGGAGCGGGCAGCGGCTGCCAGTGGGTGGGCGCTTCGGTAATCGAAGTACCGCCGCCGACAGTTCTCCACTCGCCCTCGTAGCGGCTATCCCAGAAAACCATGTACTGGTTCTGGCGTTCCGGGCACCACACCAAGATCGAGCGCGTCGTCTTCGGCGCCGACTCAATCGGCTGCCACTGCGGGGCGCGGGTTGCGTGGCCATAGCCCGTGTCGAACCCGAAGCGAATCAGCTGCCCGATAACCCGCAGCTCAAACTCGTAGCTCTCCAAGTCTTCGCCGTCGCGGACGTTACCGGCCTCCTGATGGTGGCCCCACTCATTGAGGCAGCTGGCCAGCAGTTCGCGGGCCTTCAATTCGATCTCGCTCATTCGTCACCTCCTTGGCGCCCACRGCGGCTACCGAGTCGCGGCGCAAGCTGGCGCGTCGGCTTCCTCGGTTCGGGCGGGGCTTCGTTGAACTCGTAGGCGGGGCCGTCCCAATCGACGGCGCGCTGGTACTGGTACTGGTTGCGCAGGGCAACGACGGTGCCGGTCTGGATGTTTCGGCCCTTGCCAACGATCACCTCGACCAGGCCCGGCCGGTCGTTCGGGTTGTAGACGTCGGGGCGGTGCACGAACAGGATCACGTCCGCCACTTCCTCGATGCCGCCGGAGCCGCGGATGTGCTTCACCTCGGGGCGCTTTGCCTCGGCGCCGGCGCGGTTGAGCTGCGCAAGCACCACCACCGGGCACTTCAGGAACTTGGCCAAGCCCTTCAGGTCGCGCAGTGCCTGCCCACGCTCCAGYGCCTCGTCCTGCTTCCCAGGTAGCGTCATCTCGTGCAGGTGATCCAGCACCACCAAACGCAGCGGCTTGCGAGCGTGCGCGCGTTTGGCGCGGGCCACGATCTGCGGTGCGCTCAGCTGCGGGTCGTCGTCCAGCAGAATTGAGGCGCCCATCATGTCGCTGATGGCGGCAGTGGCGCGGGACCAGTACAGGTCGGCGTCCTCGTTCCCGTCCGAGCCCTCCTGCCCGATGATCCACTGCAGCGGGATCTCGCCCAGCGCGGCGACGTCGCGGGCGGCCACGTCGGTGTCGTTCATCTCCATGGAGAACACCGCCACCGCATCGCCGCGCAGGCCGGTGAACCTGGCCAGCTGGAACCCGAGCAGCGACTTGCCCATGTTGGAGCGCGCCGCCAGCACGATGACCTGGCCGTCCTGCAGACCGCCGATTGCCTTGTTCACGTCGGCCCACGGCGTGGGCATGCCGATGGGCTTGCCGTCGCGGTGCCGGGCCAGCAGCTCGTCGGAGAACCGCTTCATCACCTCCCGGTAGGGCCGCAGTCCCGTGGAGCGCACCGGCGCGATGCTGTTGAGGCGAGAAGCCATGTGCGCGGCCAGTTCCTCGGCCGAATGCCCCCGACGGTTGTAGGCCGCCTGCAGCGCCTTCTGGCAGATGTCGATGAACTGCCGCTTGTGCGAGTGCTCAACGATCACCTCGCCGTAGCTGACGACGTTGGCCGAGGTGTAGGCGCTGCCGGCCAGCTCCAGCGCCAGCGTCACCAAGTCGTCGGCACCGGCCTCCACGTTGGCGTAGATCCACTCGCCGACGGTCACGGCATCGGCGGGCTTGTTGGCCCCGCACAGGGCCACGATCGCCGCATAGATGGCCTGGTGCTGGTGGGAGTAGAAATCCTGCTCGCTCAGCCAGTCCTGCACGTTCGCCAGCTCGGCGTTGTGCAGCATCAGGCCGGCCAGCACTGCTGCCTCAGCGTCGAGGTTGTGGGGCGCGCTGTCGCCCATGGGATCCATGACGGCGTTCATCGGCGCAGCTCCAGGTAGTTCCCTTCGATGACCTTGGCGAAGTTCTTTGGCCTGACCAGCCACTCCAGCGTGCAGGCGAAGGCCCGGCCATCGCGGTCAGTGCGTTCGCCCATCAGGAACGGCATCTCGCGCACCGAAGCGAAGAACTCCCGCCACCAGTCCAGGTTCTGCCGTTCCGGCGCCCCCTTCCAACGGGCGCGCAGCAGCTCCTTCCGGTCCTCTTCCCACACCCGGACCTGCGCCAGCTCCGGGAGCACCTCGTGGTACAGGTCGATGATTTCCATGTGCGGGCAGTTCGGCACTGCCGGCTTCTTCGGGCGGTTACCGAGCAGGTCCTGCCCTTCTTCGGCATCGTTGTCGGCGTGGTCGTCAGTCGCGGCATCGCCGCCGGCTGTCGACAAATCCACGCCAGTGGATTCCTTTCCCTGTTCCCTTCCTTTCCCTTCCTTTCCCTTCCTTTCAGGTGATGAGTCCTCACTGAGCGTTCCGTGAGCGCTCAAACCATCACCCCAAACGATGTGTATCACCTTGATTTTGCTGGCTGTCGGACGGTTTACCCGCTGGTGCTCGTCAAACTTCACCACTCGGCCGTAGCGCTTTCCGTCAGCACCCGCGCCAAGCTCGATATAGCCAACGTTTGAGAGCTGATTGAGCATTTCCTGCGTGCTCAGTGAGTACTCACGGAGCGGCAAGCACTCGGCTTTGACCAAAGCAGGATTGGCGTTGAAGTACCCCTCGTCATCGGCGTGGTTGAGCAGCGCCGCCGCGAGCATGTGCGTGATCTCCGGAAGCGCACTGAGGTCCTCGTGCTTCCAGAATTCAGGCTTGATTGTTCGGATGCGGGCCACTACGCAGCTCCCAAGAGGTCAGGCTGCGGCGTAGCCGTGCGCCGGGCTTCCGCCCTGGCCTGCTCGGCCGCGCATCGGGACAGGTGCGCGACGATCTGCTCGCGCGTCATGGGCGGGCTGGACTCGGCCAGCAGCACGCACTCTTCAAGCCGCTTCAGGTACTCATCACGATTCATGGAGACCTCCTGCTGGATGAGCTGGTCACGCCGCTCTACTGCCGCACCTACCGTCGGGAAGACCCCGGCATAGACGCGCCCGCCATCGGCGCACGGGATTCGCACAACGAACCCCCGTGGATGCAGGTGGACACAACGCTCGCCAGTGGCACCTCTCATCCTCTGGTGGCGGTTGCGGGAGTTCTGAGCGCTGGTAACGCAGCGAAGGTTGGAGCGCTGGTTGTTGAGGGTGTCGCCGTCGATGTGATCGACACACATGCCCTGCTCCGCTCCAGCGATCAGCCGGTGCAGGTAGATCCGCCGCCCGGCTTCAGTTCGGTACGCGTAGACGTGCCGGCCGCGATGCGTGCTGGCGCTCCACTTCTTCCCACCATGCTTGGCGTGGTCCACGTCATCGAGAACGCATACCAGGTCGCGCGAAAGCTGCAGGCGCTTCATGGCCAGCGGACCCCCAGCTTGTTGAGCGTGCTGGTCAGGCCGGCCAGCTGCTGCTGCAGCTCGGCCAGTGCCTCGGCCGTGGCTGCCTCGGGGGAGATCAGGTAGCGCTCGATCAGGTAATGAACCGGCGACACGTCGCGCGTCTCGGCGATATAGCGCTCCAGGTCATCGATCGACAGGCCGCGCGGTTTGCCGCCGCTGTCGCAGCCGGCGAGCTTCTCGCTGAGCTTGGACGGGGCCATATCGAGCCGGCCGGCGATGGTGGTAACGCCGGCTCCGCTGTAGACCTGGGAGGCGATATGCTCCCGCAGCGTCTTGCTGCGAGTCAGGCCGTCTTCGAAGGTGATTTGCAGACTTTTCATGCACTTATCCGGTTGGTGGGAATGCAGGGGTCAACGTGTTCCCCTGCGTTCCCCTGACTGGTCCTGAAAATGGCCGCTCCCCAAAACTAGAGCGGCCAGTGGTGAATTCAGAGGTGAAGCGGTCGAGCGGTGTCGTGGAGCTGGTGCCAGTTGCAGGCCGGCTGTTCGTGCTGAGGCGCTACGGCGATCGGGTGAAAGTCACCCAGGTGGAGCGGAAGACCCCGCCCGCTCCCGGCAGCGGCACCGTGGTGCCCTTCCCTGCCCGGGGTCGGTGAGGTGGTCATGTCAGGGACGACGCCGGCGAGCGGCCTTGCGCTCGGTGGTCACGGCGAGATCAACGAGTGCCTTGCCAACCTCATAGGTCGGCTGCATCAGGCCGCGGCGAATCCGGTTGATGGTGGACTGCCGGGCACCCACAGCAGAGCCAATGCTCTGCTCGGTCAGCCCAGCGGCGCGGAGACGTTCGATGGCGAGTGAGGGGTTCATGGCCAAGGAAAATATCCCATTCGGGATACGCATGGAATCCCCAAATGCATTTTGTCCGACGAACGGTATGCGGGATCATTCCTGTATGCATGACGACGACCTGCCCCGCCGCAATATTCAGTTCCTGATTGACCGCCACCAGGCAAACGCCACTGAAGTTGGCGTCAAGTCTGGGGCGGGCCAGTCATGGGTCAGTCGATACCTGAACAACAAGATCGACAAGGCAAATCCCGAGAAAATTGGCTTAGTCGCTAAGTTCTTCAACGTCTCAGCAAGTGACGTCATGTGGACTGACCTGTCCGCTTCGGCCGACGCTTCGCCGTCTCAGCCCGTGGGATCGGAGCGCGAGATAGTTGCAGCCGCAGTGAAGTTGGTGAGCGAAATGGAGGCCATGGCGCCTGAGCCGCTCCCCAAGGAGACCTATGCGGATCGCCTGTACGTGGCCATGAAGGTGGTCCAAGAGGAAGGTGCCGCTGGGATCATGGACGACAGCAACGTGATCGTTGCCCTACGTCGCTTCGCTGCCGAGCTTCGTAAAACAGGGTGAGGACAGCATGGCGA
>NZ_JBFTNR010000201.1:0-5729 GCF_056665995.1 Stenotrophomonas sp. 05L44_2 | reverse complement strand
CTTCATGCCTGTCCTGCGCCCTGCCTGCCTGTTGCTTGCCCTGGTTGCCGCTGCTGCCGGCTGCAGTTCCACCACGCCGAAGTACCTGCGTGCGCCGAGCCTGGCCGAGCCGACCCCGGCCCCGCAGGACAGCCGCAACGCCTATCTGGAACTGATCCAGCGGATGCAGCAGCAAGGCGCCTGGTACGCTTCGCTGGCGCACGTGGATGCGTTCCGCCAGCGCTACGGCGATACCCCGGCACTGCGCCTGCTGCAGGCCGACGCACTGCGCCAGACCGGCCAGATCGATGCGGCGCTGGCGCTGTACCGCGAACTCGGCAATGGCCCGCAGGCCGCCGCCGCTGCACACGGCATGGGCCTGATCGCTGCCCTCCGCGACGACGACCAGGGCGGCGAACAGGCGCTGGCACGTGCCACCCAGTTGAGCCCGCTGAACACCGATTACCTCGGCGACCTGGGCTATGCACGGCTTCGTRCCGGCCGCTTCGAACAGGCACGCGAGCCACTGGCCAAGGCGCTGGAACTGTCGCCAGGCAATGCCAAGGCCACCGCCAATCTTGCCCTGTGGGCGCTATTGCGTGGCGACACTGCCACCGTCGAACGGCTGGCCCAACAGGCCAGCTTCAGCGAGGAGACCCGCCGCAGCGTCGAACAGCAGGCGCAGCAGATCCGCGCGCGGCTGCAGCAACGCCAGGCCGCTGCTACTGCTGCAGCGGCGGCAGCGATACGGCCAGTTGCTTCGGTAGCTGCCACCCCCGCCAACGCAGGCCCGCGCCTGGCCGCCGAACCGCGCCGCGATGGTCGCGACGAACGCGACCCACCACGACTGCCGCCCTCGATGCTGGAACGCTTCGGCTCCACCGACCATCCCACCGGGAACACGCCATGACCTCGACGCCGCTGATCCGCTGCCTGCTGCCGGTGCTTGCCGGCTTGTCTTTCGCTGCGGTTGTGCAGGCGCAGACGCCGCAGCAACCGTTGACCGGGCAGATGCTGGGTGGTGCCGCGCCCGCGCCGGCAGCCGCCCCCCTGCACAGCGAGCCGTTGGCTACCGTGGACGTATCGCCGCCACCAGCCGCAGCGCCCATCGCAGCCCCCGCAGCCCCTGAAACCAGGCCTGATTTCGGCGGCACGCAGTTGCAGCCCAACACCTCGCAGATCGGTGACACCACTCGCAGCCTGTTCCGCCTGCAAGCGTCCGGCGAGGTGGCCGGTGCCCGCCTGCCGATCCTCGGCGACCAGGCCACATCCAGCTACGCGCGTTACCTGAAGAGCTTCCAGTACGACATTCCGCAATTCTTCGAAACCGACGTCGCCAAGTCCGCAGGATCCTCCCGATCCGGACGCTGAGGCCCGCCATGAACCGAGCACGCCACATCAGCTTCAGTCGCCCGCGCGGCGGTATGTCGGTCACCATGATGCTGGTGATGATCGCGCTGCTGGCCATGCTCGGCCTGATCGAGATCGGCTTCCTGTTCTGGGCCAAGCGCGATGCGCAGAAGGTGGTCGATCTGGCTGCGCTGGCAGGCGCACAACGGCTGGACCTGTGCCGGCCCGACAACGCCGACAACAGCGCGGCCCGGCAGAACGCGCTTGCACAGAACACCTTCCCTGGGCAGGTGCAGATCCAGTGTGGCAACTGGAATGCCACCCGCGGAACGGCTGACCACTTCAGCCCAAGCGTGGACGCAGGCAATCCACGCAACGCAGTGCGGGTCATTGCCGAACGCGGCGTACTGCCGTTCTTCGGCCAGAACAGCGGGCTGCCCACGTTGCGCGTGCAGGCGGTGGCCAAGCGTTCGGAACCCACCGCCGTGTTTGCAGTGGGTTCGCAGCTGCTGCGCACCAATGGCAACTCCCCCTTGATGGCGACCCTTCGGCTGGTCGGCCTGGACGTCACCAACGCAACAATTCTGTCCTACGACGGCCTGGCACAGGCCACTGTCACCCCGTCGGGGCTGCTGGCGGCACTGGGCATCCCGGTCACCGCCGACCTCAGCGTGGCCGACTTCAACCGGCTGCTGTCGGTCAACCGCATATCACTGGCACAGCTGGTCAATGCCACTGCCACGGTGGTGGGCCGCGAGACCGCTGTCGGCGTACAGCTGCAGGCGCTGTCCAACCTGGTCGGCACGCGGCTGGACATCAACCAGCTGAACATTCTGCTGGGCAGCCAGAACGGCGGCGGCGGCCTGTTCGCGCAGGTGATCTCACCGGACGGCACCATCGGCAGCGCACTGGAATCGAGGGTCAACGTGCTGGATCTTGTCACCGCCGCGATCTCCATCGCCAACGATGGCAATGGCGTGCAGGTGCAGGGCTTGAACCTGCTGGGCATCGACGTCAAGGCCGGCGTGGTGGAGCCGCCGTCGATCGCCATCGGTGGCGTCGGCGCACGCGCGTACAACGCGCAGGTGCGGCTGATGGTGGACGTCGACAGCGACCGCCTGTTCGCGATCGGCCCGCTGCTGAACCTGCTCGGCACCCGCCTGCATCTGCCACTGCACGTGGATGTGGCCAATGCGATGGGGACGCTGACCAGCATCCAGTGCGGTGCGTCACCACCCACGGCCACCATCCAGGTCGATTCCTCGGTGCTGCGCGCCTGCGTCGGCAAGGTCAACGCAGCCGATCGCTTCTCCAAGAGCAACGTCTGCGACGCGACCCTGCAGAACGAGCAGTTGTTGAGGCTGCTGGGGCAGCCGCTGATCAACGACAAGGTCACCCTGCCGGCGCTGACCAGCACGCAGAGCCTGACCCTGGCCGCAGGCCAGACCGGCTCGACCCGGATCAACCCGTTGGCCGTCGGCACCGCCGTGTCAGACCTGGTCAACGAACTGCTGCGGGTGCTGTCAGGCATGCTCAGTTCACCCAAGCAGGGCATGAGCGCCAATGACACCGCCAAGGCTCTGGCAGACCGTTACCTGCAGGCGGCCTTCCCCAGCGGCGGGCGTTACAACGTGGACCAGGTGATTCCATTGCTGCGCGATGGCGATCCGTCACGCAACCTCGCACCGCTGGGCAACTGGACCGTTACCAAGGGCGTACCCAAGCCCTGCCTGATTGGCCTGAGCACCTGCTGGGAAGATGGATCGGTCTGGGCCGGTTACCGCGCCACCGTGACCGGCCAGGGCCTGGGCCTGCTCGACGGCCTGCTGGGCTCGCTGGTCGGCGGCCTGCTGATCAACCGCTGCGACAGCCTGCTGGGCAACCTGATCGACTACAACGGCTGCGTGCGCACCAACCTGGCGTCCTACATCCAGACCGCCCCGGCCGGATTCCTGGATGGGCAGAACGGCGGCGGCGTGACCACCCCCGGCAACAACGTCACCTGCAGTGGCCTGCTGTGTGCGCTGCTGAACCCGGTGCTGGCCGCACTCAAGCCCGTACTCAACAGCGTCGGCACCCTGCTGACCAACACCCTGGCCAGCCTGCTCGGGCTGGAACTGGGCCGCACCGATGTCAGCATGCAGTCGATCCAGTGCAGCTCGGCGCAGCTGGTCTTCTGACCCGCGCGGGCACCGGTTGGCGGCGTCCGCGCCCATGCTAGACTCGCAGCGGGGAACCACTTTCAACTCAACCCACACTACATCCGTGGATGGTCTAGACATGCGAGAAACTTCAGGGGGCACCGTCTTCGCCCGGTATCGGCGCGGCGCAGCACTGCTGGCCGTGGCCATGATGGTGGTGGCGCCGTCGGCGCTGGCCGCACGTGGCGATCGCACTGCCACGGTGGAGCCGGCCAAGGCCGCACCGGTGGTACGCAACACCGTCGACGAACTCAAGCAGTTGATGGATGCGCAGCAGCTCACCGAGCTGCGTACCACCTACAACGGCAACTACGGCGCCAGCCTGCTGTTCAACGCTAATACCCTGACCTACTACGTGGCCCTGTTCCAGGAGAAGAATTTCTGGCGGGTGATCAAGACCGATGCCGTCGACAACGCCGAGCGTGTCTACCGCACCTTCGCGCAGCAGTCCGAACAGCTGGCGCAGGTCTACATCGACACCACCCGGCTGGAAGCCGGCAAACGCTACACCGAGCGCCTGGTGGCCTACAACGAAGAACGCCTGCGCACCCTGCAGCAGGAAATGGAACAGCAGCAGGCGCAGTCGGCGCAGGTCAGCGCAGCGCTGCAGCAGGCCCAGCAGCAGGCGGTCAGCCTGAGCACCGACGTGCAGAGCACCAACAGCCAACTCGATGCGCTGCAGCGCCGGATCCAGATCCTGCAGGCCGAACAGGGCAACCCGGAGCTGAGCCTGCCCAAGCCGGATGCAGCAGCGTCGCCGGCCGCCGCCAGCGACGGCCGCTGAGGCTAACCCGGCTGCAGACCAGAACGGCACCTTCGGGTGCCGTTTTTCGTTGTGCTCAACGACAGGCGTCGCGCACCGCGTCATCCAGCTGCCTGCGCTGCAGGTAGTCGAGCCTGCGCGGCTTGGCCAGTGTTGCCACCTGCCGCTGGCGCGCCCGCTCGCAGCCACGCGGGTCAGCCGTGATCGATATCAGCGCGCCCTGTGCGCGCCCGCGCCGTGGCGTCCGCCTGCTACCGCTGCGGGCAGGCTGCACGACTGCAGGTGTGGGCCCGCGTGCCTTCGACTCGGCACCGGGCACTTCCCAGCGCCACTCCGCGCGCCCCTGGCAGGGCGTCTGCTGGTAGACCGGATGCTCACCTCCGGTGCACTTGTACACGTTGGTCTGTGCCGTCGCGACAGCAGCCAACAGCAGTGCAGGCAGCACTGCCCATCCCGGCATCTTCATGACTGGCCCTCGCGCGTCCGATGGCCATGGTTGCCATCAGCACCGGCCTGCCGCCAGAGCGAGTCGCGTCAGCGCGACGACCACGCCAATCCGGCACAGCCGTGCAATACACATCGCCCATCATGCGCTGTACTGCCGCAGGCGCCGGCCAACCCGCAGGCGTCTTTCCCTCCCTTTCGCCAAGGAACCTGCAATGAGCAATTTCGTGACCGTCAATGATGGCGCCCGCATCTTCTACAAGGACTGGGGCACCGGCCAGCCTGTCGTATTCGCCCATGGCTGGCCACTGTCGTCCGATGCCTGGGACCCGCAGATGCTGTTCATGGGCCAGAACGGCTACCGCGTGATCGCGCATGATCGCCGTAGCCATGGCCGCTCCAGCCAGACCTGGGACGGCAACAACATGGACACCTACGCCGATGACCTGGCTGCCGTTCTGGATGCGCTGGACGTGAAGGACGCGATCCTGGTCGGCCATTCCACCGGCGGTGGCGAAGTGGCGCACTACATCGGCCGCCATGGCAGCAAGCGCGTGGCCAAGGTGGTGCTGGTCGGCGCGGTGCCGCCGCTGATGCTGAAGACCGAAGGCAATCCGGCCGGCACCCCGCTGGAAGTGTTCGACGGCATCCGCAAGGGCACCGGTGGCGATCGTTCGCAGTTCTTCAAGGATCTGGCCACGCCGTTCTTCGGTGCCAATCGTGATGGCAACAGCGTCACCGAAGGCATGCGTGATTCGTTCTGGCTGCAGGGCATGCTGGGCGGCGTGAAAGGCCAGTACGACTGCATCCACGAATTCTCGGAGGTGGACTACACCGACGATCTGAAGAAGATCGACGTGCCGGCTCTGGTGGTGCATGGCGATGACGACCAGATCGTGCCCTTCGATGCTTCGGCCAAGCTGTCCTCGCAGATCATCCGCAACGCAGAACTGAAGGTGTACGCCGGTGCACCGCACGGCCTCACCCTGACC
>NZ_JBFTNR010000200.1:0-5737 GCF_056665995.1 Stenotrophomonas sp. 05L44_2 | reverse complement strand
TCATACCGGTCGCTTGTCCGACGCCACCGCCAGYGCCCGCGAACGTGATGCGGGCGCCCAACTACGAGCAGAGGTTGCGGCAGCGCTTGTTCGAATCGGACGCGACGCCGACGACCAGCTCAGGAGCTGCCAGGCGGTGATCGCGTTGGACCGCCGTTGAAGGCGTGCGGATCGCGGTGGGGTCAGACCTTCGGTAACCCATGACGAGCGTTCACCAGCGGATCTTCGCAATAGGGGGCGAGATGAAGTCTGCCGTGCGATCAGTGTGGCGTTATGCTCAGCGTCTTTCCCGGGATGGCCGCCCCATGCGTTTGATCGTGCTGTCGCTGTTGTTGTCCGCTGTCTCCGCCGCGCCGCTGATGGCCGCCGAACCGACGGCGCAGACGGCGGCCGCTTCGCCGCTGGTGATCGGTGAGACCTTTACCATCCAATCCAAGGCGCTGGGCGAAACCCGCCGCATCAACGTTTACCGCCCGCAGCCGTGGGGCCTGGACCCGAAGACGCCACTGCCGGTGCTGTACATGCCCGACGGCGGCATCGGCGAGGACTTCCTGCACGTGGCCGGGTTGGTGCAGGTGCTGACCGGCAACGGCAGCATGCGCCCGTTCCTGCTGGTCGGCATCGAGAACACCGAGCGCCGCCGCGACATGACCGGCCCGAGCCGTGATCCTGAGGACCAGAAGATCGCGCCGCGCATTGGTGGCTCGGCGGCGTACCGTGATTTCCTGCGCGATGAACTGATGCCGCAGATACGCCAGCGTTATGCGACCACAGACGAGCGGGCACTGATCGGTGAATCGCTGGCCGGGTTGTTCGTGATCGAAACCCTGCTGCAGGAACCGGCCATGTTCAACAGCTACATCGCGCTGGACCCCAGCTTGTGGTGGAACCACGGCGCCTTGCTGTCTGGCGCAGGCAAGCAGGTGCCGTCGGTCGCGCGCAGCGGCGCGCGGCTGTTCCTGGCCAGCAGTGGCCAGCCGGAACTGGCTGCGTCGAGCGCACGTTTGGCGGCGCTGCTGCAGCAGGCATCGCCGGCAACGCTGGTGAAGTACCAGCCGCTGCCGGAAGAGACCCACGCGACCATCTACCACCCGGCCGCCCTGCAGGGCCTGCGTACGTTGTTCCCGGTACCGCCGCCGGCGTCGCCTTGAGAGGTTTGGCGCGCAACAACGCGGTGTGTGAGGATGCATCAGCGGCGCCACCTGGGTGCGCCGCCCGCAACAGGAGAGCGCGGATGCAGCGTGTGCGTGGATGGAGTGTGCTGGCCTGCCTGGCCTTGGCTGGGTGCGCGATGTCGGTGGCGCCGCCGGCAACGCAGGAGGAAGCCAGGGAAAGCGCGACGGCCGTGCCAGGCGTTGTGCTGCCTGATACCGAGTCACTGCGCGTGCATGACCCGATCGGGCGCGACTATGCCCTGTGGGTGGCGTTGCCTGCCGGCTACGCGGCGCATCCGCAGAAGCGTTATCCGGTGGTGTACGTGACCGATGCGCTGTACAGCTTTCCGCTGGTGCGCAGCGTGCGCAACCTGGTGGGGCAGCAGGGCGTCAACATCGAGGATTTCATCCTGGTCGGGTTGCCGCCGCAGGAAGGGCTGACCTCCAAACAGAGCCGCTCGCGCGACTACACCCCCAGTGATCCTGTGCGCACCCCTGCCGGCTACTACAGCGATGACGTCACCTATGGCGGCGCGGCCCATTACCGCGACTTCCTGGCTGACCACGCACTGCCGCTGATCGATGCGCGCTACCGCACCGATCCGGCCCGGCGTGTGTTTGCGGGCCATTCCTATGGCGCGCTGTTGGGTGCTTACGTGCTGACGACCCAGCCCGACATGTTCGGCACCTACATCCTGTCCAGTCCGTCGCTGTGGTTCGACCAGGGCCTGCTGCCGCGCATGCAGGATGCCGCGGTAATGCCGTCACAGCCCATCCGCGTGCTGCTGTCGGTGGGCGGCTACGAGACGGTCAAGCCGGGCCCACGTTATTCAACGGGCAACGACATGCTGCGGCAGGCCGCCGACTTCGCCGGTCAACTGCGGCGCAGCGGTCGCAAGCTGCAGGTGGAGAACATCGTGATGGATGGCGAGGACCATCTCACCGTGTATCCGCGCGTGATCACCCGTGCGCTGCTGCAGGTACTCCCGGGCGAAGGACCGTATACCGGCGGCTGACGGCCGGCTCCATCCACGCATGGCGTGGATCTACTGGCAGCATTTTCCGTTCACGCAACGGTGCGCATCGTCGTAGATCCACGCCATGCGTGAATGGACCAGTAGATCCACGCCATGCGTGGATGGAGCAGTAGATCCACGCCATGTGTGGATGGAGCAGTAGATCCACGCAACGCGTGGATGCCAGCCTCAGGCCGCGCTTGCCTGCGGCGCCGGCATCAGCGCGGCATCGGCGGCATGGCGGAAGCACAGCCGGATCGCATCCAGCAGCTCGCTCATGTTGTAGGGCTTGGGCAGGAAATGAATGCCGTCGTGCAGTTGCGGCAGCACGGCATGCTGGTCCATGCCGGAGGTCACCAGGATCGGCAGCTGCGGATACAGGCTGCGAACGCGGTTGGCGGCCTCGATGCCACTGACCAGGCCGAGATTGACGTCGGTGAACATCAGGTCGAAGCGCTCTCCGGCGGCCAGCAGGCCCAGCGCGGCTTCGGCGCTGCTGACGCCTGCGACGTGGCAGGCCTGGCTCTCCAGCGCCATCCGGCTCAGTTCACGGGTTTCCTCGGCGTCTTCGATCAGCAGGACGCGTGGTTCAACGTGGCGCTTGGACAGCAGCATGACGCAACAACTCCGGACGGCAGGGCATGGAAGGCGCGCAAGTATGCGCAAGCCCCCAGTGAGCCCCGCGTGCAGGATCGGCTAAGCCGGCGTTACAGCGCGCGGTCGCGCTGGCGCCGCACATGCCAGGCCAGCGCTGCCACTGCCAGCAGCGTAGTGCCGATGCGCAAACTGGTGGCCTGCCAGCCCAGCGCAACGGCGTCGTCGAGGCTGAACACATTCCAGGCCAGGTTCATCGACACGTGCAGGGCCAGGCCGCACCACAGGGTATTGCCGTCGAGGTGGTCGAGCCAGGCGAAGATGAAACCGCCGAAGGCGATCACTACGCCGACGAACAGGGCCACGCCGCCGCCGTCGAAGCCGCCGAAGCCCAGCCAGTGCACCACGCCGAACAGCAGGGCCTGCGGCAGTGCGAGCAACGGCCAGGGGCCGCGCACGATCTTCGCCAGCAGCACGAAGCCGAGGCCGCGGAACAGCACTTCTTCGGCCAGCGGGAACAGCACGGCCAGCGTCGTGGCGTCCAGCGTCGTCAGCGCCGTGTTGGGCGTCCCCAGCAGGGCCAGCCCCAGCCAACACGGTAGGCTGGCCAGCAGCACCCACAACGGGCCACGCATGCCGTTTCCGCGCAGGCCGAGGCTGGCCAGCAGGCCCACTCCGCGAGGGCGCAGCAGCGTGGCCAGCAGCAGTGCGACCAGCACCGCCAGCGCGTTGTCCAGCAGGCTGCCACCGTAGGGCATGGGCAGGGCGGGAATCGGCGCGCCCAGCGCGGCACTGATGTCGCGCACGTTCAGGCCGAGGCCAACGCCAAGCAGCACCAGCAACAGGCGGACGCCWGTGGGAATCGAGTCACGGGCAGTCACATGCATTCCTTGCAGCGAGGTCGCGAGGCAGTCTGCAGGGCGGCGGACGTGGCGGCACGCGCCGGAAGTCCCTGTGCCATCGGTCATGYGTTGCCGCACAGTCATCCGCACGCAGGTACAGTCGAGGCCAGACCGACAGGAGCAATGCGAATGCTGTGCCCCGTGTGCAAGACCCAGACCCTGCAGATGGCCGAGCGCCATGGCATCGAGATCGACTACTGCCCGAGCTGCCGTGGCRTATGGCTGGATCGTGGCGAACTGGACAAGATCATCGAGCGCGCCACTGACGGTGCAGGTGCCGCCATGCCGCCGCCAGGGCCCGCGCCGGTGCAACCGCAGGCCGCTCCGCCGCCGGTGATGCATCGCGATACCCGTCATCTCGGCCAGCGCCACGATGACAACCGTGGCCAGTACAGCCAGGGCTACAAGAAAAAGAAGAAGGAAAGCTTCCTTTCGGAGTTGTTCGACTTCTAGGTAGCAGCGTCGAGCCTTGCTCGGCTTTGCTCTTTGGGGCCACGCCGACCAAGGTCGGCATCTACCAGAACAGGCGTCGAGCCTGGCTCGACTCTACAGGGACGCGGCTCAGGGCCGGCGCAGGATGAACTCGCGGTCGCGGCTGTCGCCGACGATGAAGTCATACTCGCCGGCCTTGCTGCAGCCGTAGCGCGCGTAGAAGCGCTGCGCGCCGAAGTTCTCTTCCCACACGCCAACCCACAGGGTGCGGCGCTGCGGCTGGTCCAGCCAGGTCATGAAGGCATCCATCAGGCGCGCGCCGTGGCCGCCGTTCTGGTGGCTGGCCAGGATGTACAGCCGCTTCAGTTCGATGTCGCCTTCGCGTGCTYCGGCATGCGGCAGGGTGTTGGCRCCGGCGGCCAGATAGCCCACCACCGTCTCACCCTCCAGCAGCAGCCACACCGCGCTGCGCGGGTCGGACAGTTCCGCTCGCTGCGGCTCGGTGCCGTAGTGATCCTGCAGGAACGCGTGCAGGTCCTGCGGCGGATAGGAATCGCCCCAGGTTTCGGTATAGGTCTCGATGGCGATCGCCGACAGCGCGTCGACGTCGGCGAGGGTGGCGCGGCGGATATGCAACGACATGGTGCAGCCTGCAATGGAACGTGCGGCAGTGTAGCCGGCCCCGGCGGTTGCCGGGGCTGGCTGCTGCTCATGATCCGCTGCTCAGAACCACATGCGGATGCCGGCGACCCAGCGTGTGTCGCGTGCATGGTCGCCCGCATAGTCGGCGGTATCGCCGAAGGCGCGTTCGTGGCTGATGCCGATGTACGGCGCGAAGCGGCGATTGAACTCGTAGCGCAGGCGCAGGCCGGCTTCGACCTTGTTGAGGCCGCGGCCGATGCCGTGCTCCGGTTCGTCCTTGCTGGCCACGGTAGCTTCCAGCAGGGGCTGCAGGATCAACCGGTTGGTCAACAGCACGTCGTATTCGATCTCGGCCTTGGCCATCAGCTGGCCACCGGAACCGGCATACAGCGTGGCCGAGCTTTCGAACTTGTACGGCGCCAAGCCCTGGATGCCGATCGCCGCCCAGGTGCGTGAATCGGCGGGGCGGAAGTCCTGGCGTACACCGACCAGCACGTCCCACCACGGCGAAATTGCACGCCCGTACAGCGCTTCCACGCCTGATGATTCCGTGCGGCCTTCGCTGCGTTCGCCATCGGTGCGCAGCCACAGGCGGTTGATGTTGCCGCCGATCCAGCCACTGGCCTCCCAGGCTTGGCCGTTGCCGTTCTTTCCATCCCAGTGTTCCAGGCGATCGATCAGCAGCAGGCTGTGGATTTCCGGTGGGTGCTCCATCGCACCATGCGCGATGGGTGGAAACGCGGCCGCACGATCGGCATCGGTAGGGACAGGTATCGGTTCGCGCGGCTGCGTCGGCGCGGGCGTGCCGTGGCCCATTGTCGCGTGATCCATCGCGCCATGGTCCATCGTTGAATGGTCCATCGTTGAATGATCCATCGCACCGTGGTCCATCTTCGAATGGTCCATCTTCGAATGATCCACGTCGGCCGCTGCCGCTGCCGCTGGCGTGGCATCGGCAGGAGGCGAGTGCGCTGTCATGTCATGGCCGGCATGGGAC
>NZ_JBFTNR010000199.1:0-5753 GCF_056665995.1 Stenotrophomonas sp. 05L44_2 | reverse complement strand
GTCGTACAGCCAGAGCCCGAGCCGCAGCATCCAGCGCGGGCGCAGGTGCGGCTGCCACGGAAGCACGAAGCACAGCGGCCGCACCAGGAACGGCGCCTGCCGACGCACCACCTCGCGCTCGCCCAGCGCCTTGCGCACCAGGCCGAACTCGCCCTGTTCCAGATAGCGCAGTCCGCCATGGATCAGCTTGCTGCTGGCGCTGGAGGTGTGTGCTGCCAGGTCGTGCTGTTCGCACAGCAGCACCTTCAGCCCGCGGCCGCTGGCATCACGGGCGATACCGGCGCCGTTGATGCCAGCGCCGATCACCAGCAGGTCGACCTCGTGCATCGCGCCTCCGCATCCCTTCTGTGTAGATTCGACTGTCAGTCGACTCTACAGAACCCGGGTGACGGAAACGACGACGGGCCCCGAAGGGCCCGTCGCGGTACAACAATGACGCAGAAGCGCTTAGAAGCGGGCGCCGATGCCGAAGCCGACGGTCCACGGATCCATCTTCGCTTCGCCGATCTTCTCGCCGCCGACCTTCACGTCCGGACGCGAACGCATGTAGCGGGCGTCGGCACGGGCGAACCAGGTCGAGTTGATGTTCATGTCCACACCGACGGTGCCGATCACGCCCTTGGCGTCCTTCAGGCGGATGTCGGAGTCGCTGCCGTCGGCCAGGGTTTCATTGCTGAAGGCCGACTGGAAGTAGCCCACGCCCACGAACGGACGGAACACGTTGTCAGCCTGGCCGAAGTGGTACTGGCCGCTCAGCGCGACCGGCTGCTGCTCGACGTTGCCGAGGCGGGCATTGCCCGGGCCCTTCACCTTGTGGTCGAACTTGTCTGCAGCGCCCCACAGYTCAACGGCCCAGTTGTCGTTGATGTAGTAGCTGAAGCTGACGGTCGGTGCCGGGCCGCCATCGACCTTCTTGATGCCGTCGATCGGGTCATTCTTCGGCTGCAGCAGCGAGACGCCGCCAACCACGGCAAAATGCTTGCCCGAGGCGGTATCGGTGGTGCTGCTGTCCTGCGCGAAGGCAGCCGGTGCAAACGCGGCGGAGGTCAGCAGGGCGAGGCTCAGGATACGGATGGAGCGCATGGGGGAATCTCCTAATGTTTCTTGTTTTGGGCCCCCGGTTGCGGGGCGAGCACACCGTAGTCGCCCCAACATGAATCGAATCCGACGCGCGTTAAAAATTAGTTCGCACTGTTCAGCGAACAGCGCGAAATCCCTGTTTCCATGCGGTTTCTGCCCTCCTGGAATATTCATGCAGTTGGAGAAGATGTGAGCGCTGCAACGTTGTGCATCGGCCTGCCTGCGCAGGTGAACGCGGATTGCCGGGTGTTGCTGCTGGGTTCAATGCCCGGTATCGCTTCGTTGCAGGCACAGCATTACTACGCGCACCCGCGCAATCGTTTCTGGCCCTTGCTCGGCGATCTGTGCGGCTTCGACCCGGCAATGCCGTACGCGCAGCGACTGCAGGCGCTGGCAGCCAATGGTGTCGGCCTGTGGGATGTGATCGGCCGCTGCAAACGACGCGGAAGCCTGGATGCGGACATCGTGCGTGGCACGGAAGTGGCCAATGCACTTCCCGCACTGATCGCCGCACTGCCTGACCTGCAGCTGATCGGCTGCAACGGTGGCGCGGCGATGCAGGCCTTCCAGCGCTGGGTGCAGCCGCAGCTGGCCACGTCGGCCAAGGTGCTGGCGCTGCCGTCCACCAGTCCGGCCAACGCAGCGTGGTCCTTGCCGCGCCTGCGCCAGGCCTGGCAGCCGGTGGCCGTCGCACTGGCGACATCAAGCGGACATCGGCAGGACAATACGCTACCGACTGGAAGCGCCGGCGGGCCATGAGCAACAGCGTGTCCCGGCTGCGTGCGTACTGAAAACACCTGTAACGGTTGGCGCTGGCTCCCGCTGGCCGCACAATAGACGTTTCCCTACACCAGATTGCCGGAGTTCTCCCCATGGCCGAAATCAAGGAAGCACGTGTCCCCGATATCGGTGACTACAGCGATATCCCGGTAATCGAGGTGCTTGTTGCCGTCGGCGATACGGTGAAGAAGGACCAGGGCCTGGTCACGCTGGAAAGCGATAAAGCGACCATGGAGGTGCCGTCCTCGGTGGCCGGCGTGGTCAAGGAAATCAAGGTCAAGCTGGGCGACAGCCTGTCCGAAGGCAAGGTCGTGGCACTGATCGAAGTGGCCGACGGCGAGGCTGCSMAGCCGGCCGCTGCCGCTGCACCCGCCGCTGCACCCGCACCGGCCAAGGCCGCTGCTCCGGCCGCTGCTCCGGCCGCTGCCACCCAGGCCGCTCCCGCTCCGGCCGCTGCTGCCGCCCCCGCTGCCAGCGGCGGCGCGGTGGAAGCCCTGGTGCCGGATATCGGCGATTACAGCGGCATTCCGGTCATCGAAGTGCTGGTCGCCGTGGGCGATACGGTGAAGAAGGACCAGGGCCTGGTCACGCTGGAAAGCGACAAGGCCACCATGGAAGTGCCGTCGTCGGTCGCCGGCGTGGTCAAGGAGATCAAGGTCAAGGTCGGCGACAACCTGTCGCAGGGCAACGTGGTCGCCATCATCGAAGCCGAAGGCGCTGCCGCCCCGGCCCCGGGCAAGGCTGCCGCCGCTGCTGCCCCGGCCGCCGCCGAGACCGCTACCAAGGTCGAGCCGGTCGCCGTGCCGGCCCAGCCGGACAAGCTGGCCGCCCGCGAGATCGCCAGCGCCCCCTCGGCCGGCGCGCCGACCAGCCCGCCGGTACAGTTCAACGCCGATGGCGTGCTGCCGGCCAAGGTGCCCTACGCATCGCCGGTGGTGCGCGTGTTCGCCCGTGAGCTCGGTGTCGACCTGCTGCAGGTCAGTGGCAGCGAGAAGGGCGGCCGCATCACCAAGGCCGACGTGCAGAAGTTCGTCAAGGCCGCGCTCAGCGGCGGCGCTCCGGCAGCTGCCGGTGGCACCGTGGCTGCCGGCGGTGGCCTCAACCTGCTGCCGTGGCCGAAGGTTGATTTCAGCAAGTTCGGCGACGTTGAAGTGCAGCCGCTGTCGCGCATCAAGAAGATYTCCGGYGCGAACCTGGCCCGCAACTGGGCGATGATCCCGCACGTCACCCAGTTCGAGCAGGCCGACATCACCGACCTGGAAGGCCTGCGCGTGGCGCTGAACAAGGAGAACGAGAAGGCCGGCATCAAGCTGACCATGCTCGCCTTCCTGATCAAGGCCAGCGCCGCGGCGCTGAAGAAGTTCCCGGAGTTCAACGCCTCGCTCGATGCCAGCGGCGAGAACCTGACCCTGAAGAAGTACTTCAACATCGGTTTCGCTGCCGATACCCCGAACGGCCTGGTCGTTCCGGTCATCCGCGACGTCGACAAGAAGGGCGTGGTGCAGATCGCGCAGGAAACCGGCGAGCTGGCCAAGAAGGCGCGTGACGGCAAGCTGGGCCCGGCCGACATGAGCGGCGGTTGCTTCTCGATCAGCTCGCTGGGCGGCATCGGCGGCACCGCGTTCACCCCGATCGTCAATGCCCCGGAAGTGGCCATCCTCGGCGTCTCCAAGTCGTCCATCCAGCCGGTCTGGAATGGCAAGGAGTTCGCACCGAAGCTGATGCTGCCGCTGTCGCTGAGCTACGACCACCGCGTCATCGATGGCGCCCTGGCCGCACGCTTCACCACGTACCTCTCGCAGGTGCTGGCCGACATGCGCCGCGTGCTGCTGTAAGGCACCGCTTCGCCCCCACCGTGCGGCCGCTGCCCCTGGCGCGGCCGCCTGTCGAAACGCAGTGACAGCCCGCCGGCCACGCCGGTCGGGCACGAGGAAAACCCACCATGGCCACGATTGAAATCAAGGTTCCCGACATCGGCGATTACAGCGATGTGCCGGTGATCGAAGTGCTGGTCGCCGTTGGCGATACGGTGAAGAAAGACCAGGGTCTGGTGACCCTGGAGTCGGACAAGGCGACCCTGGAAGTGCCGTCCTCGGCAGCCGGCGTGGTCAAGGAAATCAAGGTCAAGCTGGGCGACACGCTGTCCGAAGGCGCGGTCGTCGTGCTGCTGGAGACCGAAGGCGCCGCTGAAGCGCCGGCCAAGGCCGCTGCGCCGGCCCCGGCGGCCGCCGCCCCGGCCAGCAAGCCGCCGGTGACGCCGTCGCACCGCGCCCCCGCCGAGCCCGCAGCACCGAAGCCGGCACTGTCCAGTGGCAAGGCCGCCGACATCGAATGCGAAATGGTTGTGCTGGGCTCGGGCCCGGGCGGCTACACCGCCGCCTTCCGCGCCGCCGACGTCGGCCTGGATACGGTGCTGGTCGAACGCTACGCCAGCCTCGGCGGCGTCTGCCTCAACGTCGGCTGCATCCCGTCCAAGGCACTGCTGCACGCCGCTGCGGTGATCGACGAAGTCGCCCATGCCGGTGATTTCGGCGTCGAGTTCGGCAAGCCGACCATCACCCTGGACAAGCTGCGCCAGTACAAGGAAAAGGTCGTCAACCAGCTGACCAAGGGCCTGGCCGGCATGGCCAAGCAGCGCAAGGTCCGCAGCGTGCAGGGCGTGGGCAAGTTCGTGTCCGCCAATGAGCTGGAAATCACCGCCGCTGACGGCAGCACCCAGCTGCTGCGCTTCCAGAAGTGCATCATCGCCGCCGGTTCGCAGGCGGTGAAGCTGCCGAACTTCCCGTGGGACGACAAGCGCGTGATGGACTCCACCGACGCGCTGGAGCTGGCCGAAGTGCCGGGCTCGCTGCTGGTCGTCGGCGGCGGCATCATCGGCCTGGAAATGGCCACCGTGTACGGCGCGCTGGGCAGCAAGGTCACCGTGGTCGAGTTCATGGACCAGCTGATGCCGGGCGCCGACAAGGACCTGGTCAAGCCGCTGGCCGACCGCCTGAAGAAGCAGGGCATTGACGTRCACCTGAAGACCAAGGCCTCCGGCGTGACCGCCGATGCCAAGGGCATCACCGTGACCTTCGAAGCCGCCGAGGAAGGCCAGGCGCCGGCATTGGCGCAGGGCACCTTCGACCGCGTGCTGGTGGCCGTGGGTCGTTCGCCGAACGGCAAGAAGATCGATGCTGAAAAGGCCGGCGTGCAGGTGACCGATCGTGGCTTCATTCCGGTCGACCGGCAGATGCGCACCAACGTGCCGCACATCTWYGCCATYGGCGACATCGTCGGCMASCCGATGCTGGCSCACAAGGCCACGCACGAGGGCAAGCTGGCGGCCGAAGTGGCTGCCGGGCACAAGAAGGAGTGGGTCGCGCGGGTGATTCCGTCGGTGGCCTACACCAACCCGGAAATCGCCTGGGTTGGCGTCACCGAGACCGAAGCCAAGGCCAAGGGCCTGAAGGTTGGCGTGGCCAAGTTCCCGTGGGCCGCCAGCGGCCGCGCGATCGGCATCGGTCGCACCGAGGGCTTCACCAAGCTGATCTTCGACGAGGACAGCCACCGCATCATCGGCGGTGCGATCGTCGGCGTGCACGCCGGTGACCTGCTGGCCGAGATCGGCCTGGCGATCGAGATGGGTGCCGAGGCCGAGGATATCGGCCACACCATCCATGCGCACCCGACGCTGAGCGAGTCGGTGGCGATGGCCTCGGAAATCTACGACGGCACGATCACCGATCTGTACATGCCGAAGAAGAAATAAGGCGCCCGCGCCTTCCCGAACAAAAAGCCCCGGCATTGCCGGGGTTTTTTTGTTTCTCCGTTCCGGATTTTTGCGAGCTGTAGGGCCGCTGCGCGGGCGGCAGGCATTTCGACAAATGTCCCCCGTCGCCCGCCTTCGGCGG
>NZ_JBFTNR010000198.1:0-5786 GCF_056665995.1 Stenotrophomonas sp. 05L44_2 | reverse complement strand
GGTGGCGGCCGAGGGGGATCGCGGGCTCGGGCTGGATGTGCGTGGCGGCGTGGCACGGATTTTCAGCACGACGCTGAGTACAAAGGGCAGCTCTGCCCATGGCCTGTACGCGCAGGACGATGCAAACCGCCGCCCGCGCATCGAGGCGATCGACACCGATGTGCTGACCCAGGGTGATGGATCTGCTGCAGCGATTGCCCGTACTGGTGGCACCGTCACGCTGGCCGGCAGCCGTTTGCGCACCTTGGGCCGCTCCTCGCATGGTGTCATTTCGGGTGGACCGGGGCAGATGATCCTGACCAACACCCACGTCCGCACCGAAGGCGAAGGCGCGTGGGCAGCGGTGGTCAATGACAACGGCCGCATGAGCATCGACGGTGGCTCGCTGGTCAGCGCACAGCATGGTGGTGTGTGGCTGCGCAGCAGCCGTGACGCGGGCCTGACCCTGTCCAACGGCGCGCTGGTATCCGGTGGCAACGGCATCGGCCTGGCACTGGATGCGGCGGTGGCCGGGCGCTTCGACGTGGTGCTCCAAGGCGGCTCGCAGATGGTCGGCGACATCGTCATCACGCCCGAGGACGAGGACGCCGGCCTGGTGCCACAGTCCGATGTGCATGTACGTTTGGCTGGCGGCTCGCTGTGGCAGGGGGCTTCCGATCTGGTGCGGACGATGACGATCGAAAACGACAGCCAGTGGACGTTGGCCGCCGATGCCACGATCAGTGGGCTGCAGGTGCTCAGCAGTGGATTGGCGTTGTCCGACGGCAGCGGCCGCTTCAACACGCTCACCGTGGACGGCGACCTGCACAGCGAAGGTGCCACCTTCCTGTTCCAGGGCGCACTGGCGGGCGATGACAGTGCGATCGATCTCCTGCATGTGCGGGGGAATACCTCGGGTGATGCGAGCGTCGTGGTCAACAACATTGGTGGAGTGGGCGCACCTACGGCGGACGGCATCCAGCTGATCCACGTGGACGGTGCATCGCTGGCGCGCTACGCGCTGGCAGGCCGTGCGGTGGGCGGCTCGTACGAGTACTTCCTGTTCCACGGCGGCCTGGCCGATCCTTCCGATGGCAACTGGTACCTGCGTTCGCAGTGGTTCGATGTGTGCGAGGACGATCCGGCTGCGCCGGGCTGTGCCGTGAATCCCGGCCCGGGGCCAGACCCGGGAGACGGCGGGGAAGGTGGCGTGGGGCCGGTGGACCCGATCCGGCCGCCGCCGGTGCTGCGTCCCGAGGCAGGTGTCTACCTGGCCAACCAGTCGGCCGCCATCAACATGTTTGCCCACCGCATGCATGAGCGCACCGGCGCCATCGGCAGCGAGCGCACTGCGTGGGCGCGCGTAGGCCGCAGCAATGCCGATTTCACTGCGGTGGGTGGTCAGCTGTCGGGGGACGGCACTACCTCGGTTCTGCAGGTCGGCAGTGATCTGCTGCGTCGGGGCAATGCCGCCTTCGGGGTGATGCTGGGCAGTGGCCTCGCCGACAACCGCGTCGTTTCGGATCTGACCGGCTACACCGCTACCGGCCGCGTGCGTGGCACTGCGCTGGGTGTTTATGGCACCTGGCTGCAGGACGCCGAGGGCAGTCACGGCGCCTATGTGGATGCGAACGTGCAGTACGGCCGTTTCGACAACCGGGTGCGGGGCGTGGGCCTGGAGCCGGAGCAGTACGATTCGCGCACGACCAGCGCGTCGCTGGAGGCGGGTTACACCTTCAGCGTCTGGCTGGGGGCGTCGAGCCAGCTGTACCTGCAGCCGCAGCTGCAATTGTCGTACGCGGAGTTCCGCGCCGATCGTCATGTGGAGCACAACGGCACGGTGATCGATCGTGCCGATGCCGGTGGCCTGAACGGACGCGTGGGCGTGCGCGTGTTCGGTGGCGGCATCGCGGCGGGCAGCGTGGTGCAGCCCTACCTGGGCGTGAACTGGCTACGTGGCAGCGGCACCAGCGCGTTGCAGTTCAACGGTGACACGGTGGGCGCGGATGTGCCGCGCAACCGCTACGAAGTGCAGGCCGGTGCCGGGCTGAAGCTGGGCCAGCGCTGGAACGCGTGGGGCGGCCTGAGCGTGCAGCGCGGTGACCACGGTTACCGCAACGTGGGCGGCCAGGTGGGCCTGCGCATGGCCTGGTAAACAACGACGCCAGGGCCGACGCCGGGGTCGGAGCCCATTGCATGGCAATGGGCTCTGACCCCAAGCGATCTGGCTGCAGAACCGCCGAGCATGGCTCGGCTCTACCATCGCGCTGAGCGGGGATTGGACATGAACAATGTCCACGTCTGTCGCGATTGTCCATTGAATGACTGCGCAAGCGCTGTCCATGCTGCCGGATCGCTCGCTGACGGTCGCCCGCATGCTTCACCCCGAACGCTCCCACAACGCTGCCATCGATGGCCTGCGTGCACTGGCCGTGCTGGCCGTCATCGTCTTCCATGCGAACGCGGCGTGGCTGCCCGGTGGTTTCACCGGCGTGGACCTGTTCTTCGTGGTCTCCGGCTTCGTGATCAGCCAATCGCTGGCTGCGCGTGCAGGCATGCCACTGGGCGCGCTGCTGCTCGATTTCTACCGGCGCCGCGTACTGCGCCTGTTGCCGGCGCTGCTGGTGATGCTGATGGCCACCTTCGTGCTGTCGGCGCTGTTCATTCCCCGCGCCTGGCGCAACGAGCAGTTCGACCAGACCGGCTGGGCGGCGCTGGTGGGTTTCAGCAACGTGGTACTGGCCGGCCAGCAGGATGACTACTTCTCGCCMGGCGCGGAGCTCAATCCGTTCCTGCACACCTGGACACTGGGCGTGGAGGAGCAGTTCTACCTGGTGTTCCCGCTGCTGTTCTTCGTCTGGTTGCGCGGCCGCGACCGCTGGCCGTGGTCGCGTGTGCTGTTGCCGGCGCTCACGGTGCTGTCGCTGGCGTGGGCGGCCTGGCAGGCGCAGACGGCCCCGGCGGCGGCGTTCTATCTGCTGCCGTCGCGGTTCTGGGAACTGGCGGCCGGTGCGCTGTTGTACCAGTGGATGAGCACGCGCGGTCCCGGCAGGCGCGGGGACGCGCTCGCACTGTCCGGCCTGGCCCTGCTGCTGGCGGGCGTACTTGTCGCGCCGCAACTGGCGATGCCGGTGCCGGGTGTGCTGGCCACGGTGGTCGGCACCCTGCTGCTGTTGGCGGCGGTAGCCGGGCATGGCCAATCGCGGGTCGGCCGCGCCCTGGGCTGGGCACCGCTGTCCTACTTGGGGCGCCTGTCGTATTCGCTGTACCTGTGGCATTGGCCACTGCTGGTGCTGCTGCGCTGGACCTACGGGCTGCAGGGCGCTGCGCTGTGGCTGTATCCGGTGCTGCTGCTGGCCGTGTCGGCTGCGTCCTACCATTGCGTTGAACGTCCACTGCGCAGCGCGCTGCCGCTGTTGCGGCTCGCGCCGGCGAAGGTGCTGGCGATGGCGCTGCCGGTGGTAGCGCTGTGCGGCGCCGGTGCCTGGGCGACGGTGGAGTACCACGAGCAGATCTCGCTCAGCGTCACCCGCGATGGCTACGCATGGCAGGCGCGCCGCTACCCGGCGTGGCGACCGCTGGAAGCGGTGAGCACCCCCGCGCTCGAAGGGCGACGCCTGTTTGTTGTCGGCGACTCGCATGCGGCGGCCTACCGCACGATGACCAGCATGGTCGCGCGACAGACCGGGATGGAGATCCGCCAGGAGGATCGCGGCGGCTGCAGCTTCGTCAATCTGCTGCGGGCCAGCCCGGCCGACTGCCAGGACTTCATCGAGGACAGCCTGTCGGCCATCGAACGCGACGCGCGCCCGGGTGACATCGTGTTGCTGGCGGCGCTGCGCATGCCGGAGCTGCGAGGGTTCGACTGGCAGCAACAGGACGCACAGCAGATTTATCGGCAGTTGCTGGCCGAGCGCACACCCGCGCATGCGCAGGCGGCACGCGATGAAGCCGATCGTGTGCTGGGCCGGCTGCAGCGGCTGGGCGTGCACGTGGTCATCGATGCACCGCTGCCGCTGTTCAAGGCCGGGGCCTACCGTTGCTCGGACTGGTTCAACCGTAGCAATCCGGCGTGCGTCGGTGGCCTGAGCATGTCGCGCGCGGATCTGCATATGCTGCGTGCGCCGCAGATGGCACTGCTGGCCGAGCTGGCCGCGCGTTACCCGTCATTGACCGTGTGGGATCCGCTGCCGCTGCTGTGCGGGTCGGATACCTGCTCGGCCGTGCAGGACGGTGAACCGCTGTTCTTCGACAACGATCACCTGAGCGGCCATGGCAATCGCGTGCTGTTGCCCAGCTTCCGGCAGACCCTGATCGATATTGCGAGCGACAATCCACTGTAGCGCCGGGCCCGCGCCTTGCTGCTCTCCGTTCCGCTCGCGCAAGCCCGCGCGGAACGCGGCGAGCCGAGCATGGCTCGGCTCAACAGTTGTCCGCGGCCTATGCCGGCGGCAGCACCTTGCCCGGGTTGAGGATGCCATCCGGGTCCAGCGCGGCCTTGATCGCGCGCATCGCCGCCAGCGTTTCCGCGGTGAACGCCTTCGCCATGAAATCACGCTTGGCCAGGCCGATGCCGTGTTCGCCCGACAGCGTGCCACCCAGCGCCAGCGTCAGTTCGAAGATCTTCGGCAGCGCGGCATGCGCGCGTGCGTTCTCGTCGGCATCGTCCGGGTGGTACAGGATGTTGACGTGCAGGTTGCCGTTGCCGGCATGGCCGAAGGTGACGATGGTCAGCGAATAGTCGTGGGCCAGTACCTGCACGCCGGCTACCAGATCGGGGATGCGCGATACCGGTACAACCACGTCCTCGTTGATCTTGCCCGGGGCGACGCTGCGCAGCGCGGGTGACAAGGCCTTGCGTGCGGCCCACAGCTGGTCGCGCGCGCGGCCTTCCATCGCCACGTCCAGTGCGATCATGCCGTCACCTTCGGCGGCGGTCGCCAATGCCTGCAGCAGATAGGGCAGGGTGTCGTGGTCGCCATCGGCCTCGACCAGCAACATCGCGCCCGCCTCGGGTACGTCTGCGCCATTGAGGCGCAACAGCTCCAGGCTGCGTGCGTCCATGAATTCCAAGCGCGTGGGAACGACCGGCTGCGACATCAGCCGCGAGACGGCAGAGGCGGCCGCGTCGGCATCGCGGTACAGCACACGCAGCCCGGCCTGGCTGACCGGCAGCGGGGTCAGCTTCAGCGTGGCTTCCACGATCAGCGCCAGCGTGCCTTCGCTGCCCACCAGAAGATGGGTCAGGTCATAGCCGGTGGCGTCCTTGGTGTAGGCACCGCCGCAGCGGATCACCTCGCCGGTACCGGTCACCGCCACCAGGCCCAGCACGTTGTCGCGGCTGGTGCCGTACTTCACCGCGCGCGGACCACCGGCATTGCAGGCCAGGTTGCCGCCGATGCTGCAGATCTCGGCGCTGGACGGGTCCGGTGCCCAGAACAGGCCGTGCGGTGCCAGTGCCTGCTGCAGCGTTCCGTTGAGTACGCCCGGCTGCACCACCGCGCAGCGGTCACCGGCGCGGATCTCGAGGATTCGATCCATGCGGGTGAACGACAGCACGATGCTGCCGGGCACTGGCACGGCGGCGCCGGTGGTGCCGGTGCCCGCACCGCGCGCGACCAGGGCCACGCCATGCGCGCGGCAGGCACGCACCAGCGCCTGCACCTGTTCGATGTCTGCCGGCAGTGCCACCGCAGCCGGGCGCTGGTGGCGCCATGAGTTGTCCTGCGCGTTCGCCTCCAGTGCGCCGTCATCCATGCGCCAGCCGTCGCTGCCCAGCAGGGCGGACAGTTCGGCAACCAATGCGG
>NZ_JBFTNR010000197.1:0-5800 GCF_056665995.1 Stenotrophomonas sp. 05L44_2 | reverse complement strand
AGGTAGCCCACCACGGTGCACAGCAGGCCGTAGGCGATGAACGATGCGATTCCCAGCAGGTTGCCCAGATGCTGGCGGTCGATCAGCACCAGCTTGGCCAGCACCACGGCCATCAACACGGCACCAACCATCCACAGCACACGCTGGCCGCGACGCGAGCCCCACACCCAGGCGATCACGCCGAGTACGCTCCACAACACGGTCAGGCTGGTCTGGGCCAGGCTGAAGCGGGCCATCGTCGGATCCCAGACCACACCGCCCCAATGATGCACGCCATGCAGCACGGTGCTGGTCAACGCGATGAAACCGGCCACGGCCAGCACCGGCACACGCAACCGCTGCAGCTGCGCTGGTCCCTGCGGGTCATACAGCCAGCGCGCGATCAGCAGCAGGCTGACCCACTGTGCCAGTTCGGCAGGATTGAGCAGCGGCAACCACGGCAACGGCGTGGCGTCGCCCGCCAGGGTCAGGCCGAACAACCAGGCCAGCGCCAGCAGCGCGAAAATCACACACTGCAGCGGCAGGCGCACCGGGTCAAACGCAGCACCCAGCGGCCAGCGCAGCACGTTCCAGCGCCACAGCGACAGCGCCGCCAGCAGCAGCCACGGCAACGTGACCAGCAATGCCGTCCAACCCTGCGCCAGGCGCGCGTCGCCGCCACCCCACAGGGCCAGCAGCGAAAGCAGCGACGGCCACAGCAGCCACCACAGGAACTGCGCGATACGGGCCACGCCGCCGCTGCCCTGGCGCAGGCACAGCAGGCTGCGCACGCCAAGCACGGCGAACACTGCCCATGCCAATGCGCCATAGCCGGCAAACGGCTGCTGGTGGGCATCGCTCTGCAGCAGGGCCAGCGGGAAGCCGGCGGCCAGCATCGCCAACGCGGTCACGCCCAGCGCACGTGCCGGCATGCGGCGTTGCACCTCCGAGGCCAGCCAGGCGGTAACGGCGGCCAGCACCAACACCGCGTCGGCCTGCGCCGAATGCTGGAAAAAGCGGCCGATTTCATGCACCAGACCGCCCAACCACCACAGCAGGCCCCACAGGTAGTACGCCAGGGCGATGTCATGGCGCTGCCTGCGCTGATAGCTCCACGCCGCCGCGAAACCCGCCACGGCCAGCAGCAGTGCGCCGATCGCGGTCGGGTTGAGCAGGAAACGCTGGTCCTGGTGCCAATGGTCGGCCCCCACCACGAACGCGAATGCGGCGGCGAGCTGCAGCAGCGCACCGGTCACCTGCGGCAACCAGYGCTTCTGGCGCAACCCCAGCCACGCCAGGCCGGCACCTTCCAGCGCGAACACCGCACCGGTGGCCCGCGCCGACAATGCCAGCGGCACCGCCAGCGTCGCAAAGCCCACCGCCAGTACTGCATGCGACTGCGCCAGCACCGTATACGACGCGCGTGCGATCAGGGCCCGTGCCAGCAGCGCATAGATCGCTGCCAGGCCCAGCGCGCACAGGGCCAGCGTCATCGGTTGTTCGTGCAGCATGCCGGCCTGCAACGAGAAGGCGATCAGCGGCGTGCCGAACACCAGGCTGCCGTCGACCAGATCGCGACGCCCGGCCGGCTGCCGGCGCGCATACAACAACGGAATCAGCAGATAGAAGGCGAAGAACAGCAGCAGGAACGGTTCGGTACTGGCGAACTTGGCCGCGTCGTACTGCAGCACGCCCCAGAAGGTGCCGATGCCGAAGGTGAACGCGAAACCCAGCAGGTTCAGCACACGCCACGGGCGATACCAGGCAATGGCGAAAATGCCCGCGTTGAGCACGGCGTAGTAGCTGAACAGCCCGACGTGGTTGCCACTGCCGGTGGACAGCCACAGCGGCGCCATGAAGCCGGCCAGGATGCCCAGCACTGCCAACGTGCGCGAGTTCTGCACGACCGCCAGCACGCACAGCCCCGCCACCAGCGCGATCGAGCTGGCAAAGGCGAAGCCGGGCGCGAGCAGATCGAAACGCTTGAAGGCAGCGAAGATGGTCAGCAGCAGTACGCCGATGGCGCCCCCCTGCAGGGCCAGCGCGAACATCCGCCGGCGTTCGCGCTGGTGCCAGCCGAAGGCCAGCAGGCCCAGCGCACCGACGGTGATGCCCGCCAGCCGCAGCTCGACCGGCACCACCAGCCAGCCCTGGTCGCTGACGTACTTGAGCAGCGCAGCAACGCCGGCCAACAGCACCAGCATGCCAATCTTCACCGGCACATTGCCCTGGGTGAACCAGTGTTTGACCGCACCGATCGCGCGCTCGACCAGGTTCGGCAGGGCTGGTTCCGCTGGCAAGGGCGGCAATGTGGGCTCAGGTGGCAACGGCGGTGGCGGCGACGGACGCGCGGGTTGGGCCGGTGGCGGCAGCTCCTCGCGGGCGGCAACCGGAGGCGGGGCCGTGGCCGCCGTGGGCCGCAGGAACGAGGGCTCGCTGCCGGGTTCACGTGTTGCCGCAGGCGCGCGCGGCGGCGCGGCCACTGCCGTGGGCGCACGGCCAAGCGTCTCTGCCGAAGTGGGCGCGGCCTGCACGCTCTGTGCGGCCTCCAGCGCGGCGACCCGCCGGCGCAGGCCGGCAATCATCACCAGCGCCACCACCAGCAGCAGCGGTATCGCCAGCAGGACCAGTACTGCCAGGACCAAGAGTGCTTCCATTCCTCGCCTTCCAATGCGATCCCGCGCCACGATGGCGGCGGTCGACGGGCCCATGCTACGTCAGGCCGGGCCCCTTAAACGACGAACCCCGGCCAGGCCGGGGTTCGCGCGACGATCTTCGCAGGCCTTACTTGGCTGCGACGACCTTGGCCATTTCCAGGCACTTGTTGGAATAGCCCCACTCGTTGTCGTACCACGACACGAGCTTGACGAAGGTGCCGTCCAGCGCGATGCCGGCGTCTGCATCGAACACCGAGGTGTGGGTTTCACCGCGGAAATCGGTGGCCACTACCTTGTCTTCGGTGTAGCCCAGGATGCCCTTCAGCGCGCCTTCGCTCTGTGCCTTCACTTCGGCGCAGATCTCGGCGTAGGTGGCTTCCTTTTCCAGCTCGACCGTCAGGTCGACCACCGACACGTCCGAGGTCGGGACGCGGAAGCTCATGCCGGTCAGCTTCTTGTTCAGTTCCGGGATGACCACGCCGACGGCCTTGGCCGCACCGGTGGAGGACGGAATGATGTTCTCCAGGATGCCGCGGCCGCCGCGCCAGTCCTTGTTGGACGGGCCATCGACGGTCTTCTGCGTGGCGGTGGCCGCATGCACGGTGGTCATCAGGCCGCGCTTGATGCCCCACTTGTCATTGATGACCTTGGCCAGCGGCGCCAGGCAGTTGGTGGTGCACGAGGCGTTGGAGATGATCGCCTGGCCAGCGTAGGTCTTGTCGTTCACGCCGAACACGAACATCGGCGTGTCGTCCTTCGACGGTGCCGACAGGATGACCTTCTTGGCGCCGGCATCGATGTGCTTCTGCGCACTGACCTTGTCCAGGAACAGGCCGGTGGCTTCGAGCACGACGTCAACGCCGACTTCGTCCCACTTCAGGTTGGACGGATCGCGTTCCTGGGTCAGGCGGATCTTCTTGCCGTTGACCAGCAGATCCTTGCCATCGACGGCTACGTCGGCCTTGAAACGGCCGTGCACGGAGTCGTACTTGAGCATGTAGGCCAGGTAATCCGGCTCCAGCAGATCGTTGATGGCCACGATTTCGATGTCGTCGCCGAAGTTCAGCACCGCCGAGCGCAGGACGTTACGCCCGATGCGACCGAAACCGTTGATACCAACCTTGATTGCCATGTTCTCAAGCTCCTGCAGCCGCGACAGGTGCGGCGGGGTGGATAGGGCCCACAAGTCTAGCAGGCCGGCCTTGACCACCGCCGGCCAAGCCCGCCGCCGGGACGGGGGCCGGACAGGATTTGATCCGGATCAAAGCGTTAGCGCGGTGTGAGGCCGAGACTGGCCACATCCACCCAGCAACGAGATCCCCCCCATGCGCAAGACCTCCCCCATGATCGTGGCCAGCCTGGCCGCCGCCCTGTCGTTGGCCRCTGCCCCGGCCATGGCCCAGTCCAAGGGCGACTGGACCCTTTCCGCTGGCGTGCACCAGGTCGCCCCGAAGTCGAACAACGGCTGGCTGGCCGGCGGCACCCTGAAGGTCGACGTCGACAACGACGTCAAGCCGACCATCACCGGTGAGTACTTCATCGCCGACAACCTGGGCATCGAAGTACTGGCGGCGCTGCCGTTCAAGCACGACATCAACATCAACGGCCTGGGCCGCGTGGGCAGCACCAAGCAGCTGCCGCCGGTGGTCACCCTGCAGTACCACTTCAACAGCAAGGGCAAGGTGTCGCCGTTCGTGGGCGCCGGCCTGAACTACACGACCTTCTTCAGCGAAGACACCACCGGTGCGCTGGCGGGCAGCAAGCTGAAGCTGCAGGATTCGTGGGGCCTGGCCGCGCATGCGGGCATCGACTTTGCGATTGGCGAGAAGGGCGCCCTGCGCGTGGACATGCGCTGGATCGACATCGACAGCAAGGTGAAGCTGGATGGCGAGAAGATCGGCACGGTCAACATCGATCCGCTGGTCTACGGCGCGTCCTACGTCTTCAAGTTCTAAGGGGTTGATTGGCGGGGGCTGCGCCCCCGCTCCCCCGCTACAGGCAAAACCCTCGCAGCATGTTGCCCCGGTATGTGTGTGCCGGGGCTTTTTTGTTGGTGCAAAGCGCGGATCTGCGTTTGGGTGGGGCAAGTGAGTTGCTCAGGACACGCCGTAAATACGTCCATGTAGGCTCGATCGCCGCATCCATGCGGCGAACGGTCCTGAGCAACCCACTTGCCCCACCCCTTCCATTTTTCCGCGCGCGCAGGCGCAAGCAGAAGCCGGCACCCGCATGACCCAGTTGACATCGGCCGGATGCGACCCAGCATTTGACTCTGATTCTGCTTCTGACGTTTGCATCCGCCACCGCGGCCATGTTGGAGGTGTGCGGTCGGGGCAGGTAGAGCGGGACCGTTGGCGCCATGGATGGCGCCATCGAGCCCCCAAGGATGGGTTTACGGCGTGTCCCGCACTGCCTGCCCCGGCCGCACACACACCGACGACAATGAACGCGCCGCTTTCCATCAACCACCCATCTCCCCCGCTGGCTAGAATGAGCGGATGAAAGCACTGCACTCCCTGTTCCTCGCCGCCGCACTCGCGCCGGCCCTGCTGACCCTGTCCGCACCCGCCCATGCCTGGGGCGCGCAAGGCCACCGCCTGGTCGCCGAAGTCGCCGACAGCCGCCTCAACCCGACCACGCGCGCTGAAGTCCACCGCCTGCTGGCCACCGAACCCGGCGCCACCCTTGCCAGCATCGCGCCCTGGGCCGACCAGCTGCGCGCCAAGGACCCGGGCCTGGGCCGTCGCTCGGCCGGTTGGCACTACGTCAACATCGCCGAAGATGGCTGCCACTACGAGGCGCCGAAGCACTGCAAGAGCGGCAACTGCATCGTCGAAGCGCTGAAGGCGCAGAGCGCGATCCTCGGCGACCGCAGCCTGACCGATGGCGAGCGCCTGCAGGCGCTGAAATTCGTCGTGCATCTGGTCGGTGACATCCACCAGCCGATGCACGCCGGCTACGGCCACGACAAGGGCGGCAACGATTTCCAGCTGCAGTTCGGCAACCGCGGTACCAACCTTCACTCGCTGTGGGACAGCGGCATGCTCAATACCCGCAAGGTCGACGATGCCGGTTACCTGCCGGTGCTGCGCGCACTGCCGGCGCCGAAGCTGGCACGCCAGTCCAACCCGCAGCGCGATCCGGTCAGCTGGGCTGAAGCCAGC
>NZ_JBFTNR010000196.1:0-5816 GCF_056665995.1 Stenotrophomonas sp. 05L44_2 | reverse complement strand
CAGGTACACCGCGCGCCATCCCGCTACGGCGGCTACCGCACCTGAGACCACGCGTGCCGACAGCARGCCGATGAACACGCCGCCCTGGACCATGCCGACCACCCGCCCGCGTTGCTCCGGTGCAGCGAGGTTGGCGGCGTAGGCGATCAGTCCCTGGGTGAGCGCGGTACCCAGCAGACCCGCCAGCAGCATGCCCGACAGCAACCACGCGGTACTGCGGGCGGCGGCCAGCCATAGCAGCGCCACCACCAGCGCCAGCAGTTGCACCCGCAGCAGTCGACGGCGGTCGCCACGGTCGGCCAACGGCAGCAGCCCGAGCAGGGCCAGCACGCTGCCGGCCTGGGTGGCAGCCAGCACTGCACCGGCCACGGCGGCATCCAGGGCGAAATCGCGGGCCAGGCGCTCCAGCAACGGCTGCGCGAAATAGACATTGGCCACGCTGGCACCGGCAGCAATGGCGAGCAGGCCCAACACGGGGCGGGACAGCGAAGGCATCATCAGTGTGGTTGCATTTTGAAACCAGGTGCACGGTAGCGCCACTGGTTTTAAACTGCAACCACAATCGAGGGAGTCCGCCATGCACGCCAACAGCCCCTGCCCCGTGGCCCGCAGCGCCGATCTGCTCGGCGACCGCTGGGCGTTGCTGGTCATCCGCGATGCCTTCGATGGCGTCAGTCGCTTTGGCGATTTCCAGCGCAGCCTGGGCGCGGCGCGCAACATCCTCAGCGACCGCCTGCGGCGCCTGGTCGAGGCGGGGCTGCTGGTGCAGCAGCCCGCCGCCGATGGCAGCGCCTACCACGACTATGTGCTGACCGCGGCCGGCCAGGACCTGTTTCCGCTGCTGGTGGCCCTGCGCCAATGGGGAGAACGGCATTGCTTCGCTGCTGGCGAAGCGCACTCGCAACTGATCGAATCCAGCAGCCGCCGGCCACTGCCCTACATGCAACCCCATGGCCGTGACGGCCAGCCCGTGCGCGCCGCCGATACCCGCGTGCGCAAGCTCAAGGGGGAAGGCGGCCGGGCCTGATCCGCCCGTTCGCGCACACCGATGGCGTCCGTGGACGGTTAGCATCGCTCGTCTCCTGCCGCTGGATGCCGCCGATGCCGAACCACGCCCGAACCCTGTCGATCCTGCTGCCACTGGTCCTGCTGCTGGCCGCACCACTGGCCTCTGCCCGCGACGTGGCAGCACCTGCAGAGCACGTGGACAGCGACGGCCCTTACCTGTTCCGTGAAGGCGCGCAGCTGAAAGCGCAGTGGATCTGCCAGGACCAGGTGGAAACCCACAGCGTGCAGGCCGGCACCGATGGCACGGAGGTTGCCGCGCGCTGCGGCTACCCGCATGCGGTGCATGTGCTGCCGCCGAACGCGCCGTCGGCATCGATACTGCCGGCCGTGCCACGCATCGTCGCCGTGTCCGACATCCACGGCCAGTACGCGCTGCTGGTCCGCCTGCTGCGCGCCAACCGGGTGATCGACACGCAGGACCGCTGGGCACTGGGCACGGATACGCTGGTGATCGCCGGCGACGTGTTCGATCGCGGCCCGCAGGTGACCGAAGCGTTCTGGCTGCTGTATGGCCTGCAGCAGCAGGCGGCCGCCGCCGGTGGCGCGGTGCATTTCGTGCTCGGCAACCACGAGACCATGGTGCTGTACGACGACCTGCGTTACGTCAATCCGAAATACCTGCGCAGCGCGCAGCTGCTCGGTCGCAGCTATCCGCAGCTGTATGCTGCCGACTCGGTGATCGGCCAGTGGCTGYGCACGTGGCCGGTGCTGCTGCAGATCGGCGATACCCTGTTCCTGCATGGCGGCATCTCGCCCGAAGCGGTGCAGATGGCATTGGACCCGGCCCACACCAATGCCGCCTACCAGGCCTCGCTGGGCATTCCCAAGGCCGAGGTGAAGGCAGACCCCGTCACCGCACCGTTGTACGACGGCAAGACCAGCCCGATCTGGTACCGCGGCTACTTCGACGGGCGCCTGGACAGCCAGGGCGTACAGGCGGTGCTCGACCGTCTCCAGCTCAAGCGCATCGTGGTCGGCCACACCTCGATGCCACACGTCAGCAGCTTCCACGACGGCCGCGTGATTGCCATCGACAGCAGCATCAAGAATGGCGAGAACGGCGAACTGCTGTTCATCGAGGACGGCAAGCTCAGCCGCGGCCTGCTGGACGGATCGCGGGTGCCGCTGGCCAAGGGCCAGCCTGGCCTGCAGGACTGAACGAAGGGCCAGCGCCGGGTGCGCCTGGCCCCCTCACGCCTGCCACCTCCCCCCGTTTGCCGCTACCCTCGGCAGCCGAGAGGCCCGCCCTGTCCAGCGGGCGGCCCATCCGCCCCCAGGAGCCCCGCGCATGCGCGTACTCATCGCAGAAGACGATCCGGACATCGCCTCTGGCCTGTGCGCCTCGATGCGCCGGCAGGGCCACGTGGTCGACCACGTGGACAACGGCGCGCATGCCGATGCCGCCCTGAACTCCACCCAGTACGCGCTGCTGGTGCTGGACCTGGGCCTGCCCCAGCTGGACGGCCGCGATGTGCTGCAGCGGTTGCGCCAGCGCGGCGATGGCCTGGCCGTGCTGGTGGTCACCGCACGCGATGGCCTGGCCGAGCGCGTGCGCGTGCTCGACCTGGGAGCCGACGACTACCTGGTCAAGCCCTTCGCCCTGGACGAATTCGAAGCACGCGTGCGCGCGCAGTTGCGCCGGGTCACCAGCAACGGCAACCCCGACCTGCGCATCGGCCGGCTGCGCCTGGACCTGACCGGGCACCGGGTGTGGATAGACGAGCAGACGCTGGAGCTGACCGCGCGCGAATTCGGCCTGCTGTCCGCCCTGGCGGTGCGTGCCGAGCGCATCGTCTCGCGTGCGCAGCTGGTGGAGGCCCTATGCGACTGGGGCCAGGACCTGACCGACAACGGCCTGGACATCGCCCTGCACCGCCTGCGCCGCAAGCTGCAGCCGGGTGGTATGGGCATCCGCACGGTGCGCGGGCTGGGTTACATGCTGGAAGACGCCAGCGCGTGATCAGCGGACCGCCCAGCCTGCGCCGGCGCCTGCTCGCCTTCCTGGCGTTGCCGATGCTGGGCCTGCTGACCTTCAACACGCTGCTGGCCTACTACGTGGCGCTGGACTACTCCAACCGCATCCACGACCGCAACCTGACCGATGACACGGTGTCGTTCGCACAGATGCTCAGCACGATGCCGGTCAGCAGCGACCTGTCTCCGCAGGCACGTTTTCTGATCGAGTACGACCCCGACGGTCATCGCTACTTCAACGTCGACAGCAGCCGCTTGGGCACCATCGCCGGCAACGCAGATTTCAGCGCCTATGCGCCCTCGCAGGACTGCAGCGGTACGCACCCGGCGCTGTACGAAGGTGAGTTGAACGGCCAGCAGGTGCGCATGTCGACGGTCTGCACCCAGGCGATGAACGATCCGCAGGACCAGCTGGCAGTGACCGTGGCCGAAAGCATGGCCGACCGTCGCCAGCGTGCGCGCGAAATCCTGATGATCGTCATTCCGCTGATGGCCATGCTGGCGCTGGGAATGGCCGCGCTGGTCTGGTTCGGCGTCACCCACGGCCTGCGTATCCTGACCCCGCTGACCTCGCGCCTGGCCCAGCGCCGCGGCGAGCTGGCACCGATTTCCGACGCGGACGTGCCCGAGGAAATCCAGCCCCTGATCAGCACCATCGATGGCCTGTTCGCGCGGCAGGCGGAAATGATCACGCTGCAGAACCGCTTCATTGCCGACGCCGCCCACCAGTTGCGCTCGCCGTTGGCGGGCATGGCACTGCACGTGGACCAGGCACTGGCGCACGGCGATCCAGAGACCGTGCGCGAAGCGCTGCAGAACATCCGCCGGCTCAACCAGCGCACTGCACGCGTCAGCACCCAGCTGCTGGCGTTGAGCCGGGCACAGACCGTGCCGGAGACGGTGGAGGCGTTGGATGTGTCCGAGCTGGTGCCGCAATGGGTGGGCATGCGCGTGCCCGAAGCGATCCGCGATGGCATCGACCTGGGCTACCTGGGTCCGCAGCAGCCGGTGCGGATACTGGGCAACGGCGCACTGCTGCACGAGGCGCTGGACAATCTTATCGACAACGCCCTGCGCTACGCCGGCGCGGATGCGACCGTCACCGTCGGCGTGCAGGCCCTGGACGACAACGATGTCGAGCTGTACGTCGAAGACAATGGCCCGGGCGTGCCCGAGGACGTGATGTCGCGGCTGGGGGAGCGCTTCTTCCGTGCGCCCGGCACTGCAGCCAGCGGCACCGGCCTGGGCCTGGCCATCGCCCATGAGGCCGTCGAGCACCTGGGCGGACGCCTGGGCTACCTCAACCGTCCCGGCGGTGGCCTGAAGGTGTCCATCACCATACCATTGCTGAAGGGCCCTTGATCCAGACGAACCGCTGAAAGGTTGCCGAAAATCGCGCTTGCGATGCTGGCCTTCCCGACTGCCGCGCTGGAGCCGACTGGTGCCTGCATCCCATGAGTTCTTTCTTCCCGGTGGCCCGCAGGGTGTCCTGCTGATCCATGGCCTGACCGGCACGCCCGCCGAAATGCGCATGCTGGGCAAAGGGCTGAACAACGCGGGCTTCAGCGTGCATGGCGTGCAGCTGCCGGGTCACTGCGGCAGCGTCGAAGACCTGCTGCAGACCCGCTGGGAACAGTGGTACCAGGGCGTGGAAGACGCGGCGGCGGACCTGCGTGGCAAGGTCGACCAGCTGTTCGTCGGCGGCCTGTCGATGGGGGCGGTACTGGCGCTGGCGCTGGCCGCGCGGCGGCCGGACTGGGTCTCCGGCGTGGGGGTGTACGGCGCCACCTTCCGCTACGACGGCTGGAACATTCCGGCGGTCGCACGCTTCTCGTTCCTGTTGCCGTGGTTCAAGCGCCTGGGGATCGGCCGCGACCGCATGTTCATGGAAGAGCCGCCGTACGGCCTGCGCGACGAGCGCCTGCGTGCGCAGGTCAGCGCCGCCATGCTCTCTGGTGACAGTGCCGCTGCCGGCCTGCCAGGCAACCCGTGGCATGCATTGGCCGAAATGCGTGCACTGAGCACCTGGACACGCCGTCACCTGCACCAGGTCACGGCACCATGCCTGGTGATGCATGCCCGCGAGGATGACGTGGCCAGCATGGGCAATGCCGAACTGGTGATCTCGCGCGTCAGCGGACCGACCGAACTGGTTGTACTGGAAGACAGCTACCACATGATCACCATCGATCGCGAACGGCGCGAAGTGATCCGCCGCAGCGCGCGCTTCTTCAGCGACATCGGCGAACGTGCGGGCGTGCTGCAGGCGGTCGCCTGAGATGGGATCGCTTGCGACCCTGCTGTGGCTGGTCAACGTGGTGCTCGATACCGGCGGCCAGTTGGCCTTCAAGGCTGCCGCCAGCGACCCGCAGGATGTCGAAGGCCTGCAGCGCTGGAAACACATGTTCGGCCGTCCCTGGCTGTGGCTGGGCATCGCCTGCTACGTGCTTGAATTCGTCGCCTGGATCGCCTTCCTGTCGCTGGTGCCGTTGTCGCAGGGCGTGCTGCTCGGCTCGATCAACATCGTCGCGCTGATGGTGGCCGGCCGCATCCTGTTCCGCGAGCGGCTGACGCCGTTGCGGGTGACCGGCATGCTGCTGGTCAGCGCCGGCGTTGCCGTGGTCGGAGCCGGAACATGAGGCGGCTGTACCTGGTCGGCTTCCCGCTGCTGATGGCCTTCGACACCCTGGCCCAGCTGTGCTTCAAGTATGCCGGAGACGCCGCGCTGCCGGTCGAGGCCAACAGCGCATGGCTGCTGCGCGTGCTGTCACAGC
>NZ_JBFTNR010000195.1:0-5840 GCF_056665995.1 Stenotrophomonas sp. 05L44_2 | reverse complement strand
AGGCTGGCCAGCACGGCTTGCAGGATGAAAGCGATACGGATCTTGCGCGGCAGGCCGTGCGGCATTGCGATGTCCCGGTCAGAGCGCTGCGATTATAGGCAGCGCGCTGTGCCGTGATCGTGCATGGACGATGACGACCCGGTATCCGGAACGTTCACCCCTTCCCTGCCGACCACGGCCGTGCCGGTTCTGCTGCAACACCGGCACGACGTCGATCAGGCCATCGGCTGGGCGATATCGGCGATGCGATAGCCCGCGCTCTGCACGGTGTGCAGCAGCGGCCGATCGAACGGCTTGTCGATGATCTTGCGCAGGTTGTACAGATGGCTGCGCAACGTGTCCGAATCAGGCAGGCCGTTGCCCCAGATCTCGCGCTCGATTTCCTGGCGGGTGACCACACGCGGCGATTCACGCATCAGGATGGTCAGCAGGCGCAGGCCGATCGGCGACAGCTGCAGCTCGGTGCCGGCACGGGTGGCACGCATGCTGACCGGATCGAGCACCAGGTCGGCGACCTTGAGCACTTCCGAACCCACCTGGCGACGTTCGCGGCGGATCAGCGCGCGCAGGCGGGCTTCCAGTTCCTGGATCGCGAACGGCTTGGTCAGGTAATCGTCGGCACCAAAGCCAAGCCCGGTGAGCTTGTCATCCAGCGTGTCGCGCGCGGTCAGCATCAGCACCGGGGTCGACTTGCGCGCATCGTTGCGCAGCCGGCGGCACACTTCGATGCCATCCAGCCGCGGCAGCATGAGGTCCAGCACGACGACGTCGTAGCTGTTCTCGGCAGCCAGACGGTAGCCGTCCAGGCCATCCTGCGCATAGTCGACCTCGAAGCCACGGCCTTCCAGGTATTCACCGATCATCTCGGAGATATTGCGGTTGTCTTCGACCACCAGCACCAAGCCGGAAGTCTCCTTCGTCTGACGCATGAGAATCCCTCTTTCTTCAGCTTTGTGAAACATGCCCGATCGACGGTGCACGCGATGTGAAGTTGCGTCAATGAAAAGAAGATGGCGTGCTCACAGCAGCGGTTTCAGCAGCGGCCAGACGTTGTCCAGCACCTTCGGCTGCGCTTGGGCGGTGGGATGCAGGCCGTCGGCCTGCATCAAGCCGGGCTGCAGGGCCACGCCTTCCAGCAGGAACGGGAGCAACGGCACCTTGTACTGCGTGGCCAGTGCCCGGTACGCCGCAGCCAGGCGCTGGCGGTAGCCCGGCCCATAGTTGGGCGGCACGTCGATGCCCAGCAGCAGGACCTTGGCACCGGCCTTCTGGCTGGCCTGCACCATCTTTTCCAGGTTGCCCTGCACCTGCGCCGGGGTCAGCCCGCGCAGCGCATCGTTGCCACCGAGGGCGATCACCACCACCGTGGGCTTCTCCCGGCCAAGCAGGCCCGGCAGGCGGGTCAGCGCGCCAGCAGTGGTTTCCCCGCTCATGCTGGCGTTGACGATGCGCGGCGGGGTTTTCGACTGCTGCCTGACCCGCTGCTGCAGCAGGCTGACCCAGCCGGCATCGGCCGGGATATTGTGGGCGGCACTGAGGCTGTCACCGAGCACCAGCACGGTACCGCCGCCCGGACCTTTGGCACACGCCAGTGCCGGCAACAGCAGCAACCCTAGCAGCACCATCATCATTGCGCCGGCTTGCCGGCTCCATTCCGTCTTGTGCATTGGAGTCTCCTCATCGACAGCCTGTCCCCCCGCAGCGCGCCCGTCGCCATCGCCGTCGACCAGGTCGGCAAATCCGTGCATGGCCCGGAGGGTGAAGTCCACATACTGGACAACATCACCCTGACCGTCCATGAAGGCACCAGCGTAGCCATCGTCGGCGCCTCTGGTTCCGGCAAGACCACCCTGCTCGGCCTGCTGGCCGGGCTGGACCTGCCCAGCCGTGGCCGCATCGCGCTGGCGGGCCAGGATCTGACGGCACTGGACGAAGAAGCGCGTGCACAGCTGCGCGCGCGCGACGTCGGCTTCGTCTTCCAGAGCTTCCATCTGCTGCCGGCGCTGACGGCGGCCGAGAACATCGCGCTGCCGCTGGAACTGGCCGGGCGCGAGGACCGCACGCGGGTGGACGAGGTGCTGGCTGCGGTCGGGCTCTCGCATCGCGCCCGCCACTATCCGCGGCAGTTGTCCGGCGGTGAGCAGCAGCGTGTCGCCCTTGCCCGGGCGTTCGTCAGCCGCCCGCGCATCCTGTTCGCCGACGAACCCACCGGTTCACTGGACCAGGCCACCGGCCAGCACATCAGCGATCTGCTGTTCGAACTCAACGCCGGCAGCGGTACCACGCTGGTGCTGGTCACCCACGACCTGCGCCTGGCGCAGCGCTGCCAGTACATCCATCGCATCGACAACGGCCGCCTGCAGCCGGTGGAACATGGAGTGGACGCATGAACCTGCTGCGGCATGCGTGGCGCGCGCTGCGCCGCGAGGCCCTGGCAGGTGACCTGCTGACCGTGTTCGCCGCCCTGGTACTGGGCGTGGCGGTGATGACGGCGGTGGGCACGCTGGTGAACCGGGTCAACCTGGCATTGACCGGCAGCGCGGCGGAAATGCTCGGCGGCGACCTCGGTGTTGCCGGCCGCGATGACCCGCCCGCCGCGTTCGCTGAGGAGGCGCAGCGACGCGGCCTGGCGCATACGCGGCTGGCCAGCTTCGGCAGCGTGCTGTTCCAGGGCGATGCCAGCCAGATGGCCAGCATCAAGGCCGTGGAAGCGGGCTACCCCCTGCGCGGCGCGCTGCGCGTGCGTGCCACGCCCGGCGGCGCGCTGATCGCCGATGCCGGAATGCCGGCCAAGGGCCAGGCCTATGCCGACCCACGCCTGCTGCAGGCACTGGGCCTGAAGGCTGGCGACGATCTGGAATTCGGTGCGGGCACGCTGCGCATCGCCGGCATCATCGAATCGGAACCGGATGCCGGTGGCGACCTGCTGACGCTGTCGCCGACCCTGCTGGTCAACCGCGCCGATGTGGAAGGCACCGGCCTGCTCGGCCCCGGCAGCCGCATCAATTACCGGGTGATGTTCGCCGGCCCTGCCGCCGACATCGCGTCATTCCGGCAATGGCTGCTGCCGCAGGTAAAAGGCATGCGCCTGCTCAGCGTGAACGATACCCAGCGCGGTGTGCGCCAGGCCTTCGACCTGGCCGGTCGTTTCCTCGGCCTGAGCGCGCTGCTGGCGGTGCTGCTGGCCGGCGTTGCCACCGCACTGGCGGCCAACCGGTTCGCGCTGCGTCGCATCGACCAGGTGGCGATCCTGCGCTGCCTGGGTGCACGCCAGCGCGACATCCTGGCCGGCCTGGCCCTGCAGCTGCTGATGCTGGCGGTGCCGGCGTGTGCGATCGGCATCGGCCTGGGCATGGCGGCACAGGAAGGACTGGTGCAGGTACTGGGCAGCCTGGTGCCGCAACGCCTGCCGCTGCCCGAAGCCATGCCTGCGCTGACCGGCGCGGGAATCGGCCTGTTGCTGTTGTTCGGCTTCGGACTGCCGCCGCTGCTGCGCCTGCGTGGCGTGCCGCCGATGCGCGTGCTCAACCGCTCGTTCGCTGCCTTGCCGCCGGCCTCGCTGCTGGCCTATGTGGCAGCGCTGGCGGCCAGCCTGGTACTGGCGGTGCAGGTCACCGGCGATCTGAAACTGGCGCTGTGGGTGCTGGGTGGCCTGGCCGGGCTGGCGGTGGCCGCGGGCGTGGTCGGGTTCCTGCTGCTGCAGCTGCTGCGTGGGCTGCAGCACCGCCTGCACGGCAACTGGCGGCTGGGCCTGGCGGCGCTGACGCGGCGGCGGATGCTGGCGGTGATGCAGCTGGTGGGGCTGTCACTGTCGCTGTGCGCCCTGCTGTTGCTGGCGGTGATCGGCCCCGGCCTGCTGCAGCAGTGGCGCGAGCGCCTGCCTGCGGACACGCCCAATTATTTCCTGATCAACATCCAGCCCGAGCAGCGCGACAGCGTGCTGGCTGCACTGCAGGGCCTGGGTGCGGATGATGCCAGCATCGAACCGATGGCCACCGGCCGCCTGATCGCGATCAACGGCAAGCCGCCGCTGCGAGTGGATCGCACGCCGGCCGACGACAATCAGCCGCAGGGTGAAGGACAGCGCGACGACGATGACGAGAACCGGCCGCTGAACTTCAGTTGGCGCAGCACGTTCCCGCCGGCCAATACGCTGGTCAACGGCACGTTCTGGAAGCCGGACAGCACCGCCGCGGAGGCATCCGTGGAGATCGGCTGGGCCAAGCGCTACGGCGTGTACCCCGGTGACCGCATCACCATTGCGGTGGGCGAGCAGCAGCGCGAGTTCAGCGTTACCAGCGTGCGCAAGGCCGACTGGAACACCTTCCGGCCGAACTTCTTCGTGTTGTTGAATCCGAATGCGGTGGGCGATACACCGCACAACCTGCTGTCGGCGTTCCACCTGCCGGCGGGACAGGCAGCGGGTCTCGGGGCCCTGGTGCGCGCGCAGCCCAACCTCTCGCTGCTGGACGTGGATGCGGTGATCTCGCAGGTACGCGATGTGATGGAACGGGTGGCGCAGGCGGTGCAGCTGGTGATGGTGTTCAGCCTGCTGGCCGGCGTGCTGGTGCTGCTGGCGGCGCTGCAGGCAACGGCGGGCGAGCGACGCTATGACAGCGCGGTGCTGCGCACGCTGGGTGCGACGCGGCGCCAGCTGCGTGGCGCGGTGCTGGTGGAATTCGGTGCGCTGGGCGCGCTGGCGGCGCTGCTGGCGGTGGGCGCGGCAGCGGTGATCGGCGTTGCGGTGTCGCAGAAGGTGTTCGAACTGCCGCTGCTGCCGCCGTGGCCTGGCCTGCTGCTGGGTGGCCTGCTCGGCATCGCGCTGAGCCTGCTGGCCGGCTGGCTGGGGACCCGGCGGATCCTGCACACGCCACCGGCATTGGCGCTGCGCGAGGCCTGACGCTGTTCTGTGGCAAAGGCATCCACGCATGGCGTGGATCTACCAGCGAGCCCAGTAGATCCACGCCAAGCGTGGATGAATTACCGATGATCCCGGCAGATCCACGCCATGCGTGGATGCAGTGCCGATGGTCCCAGTAGATCCACGCCATGCGTGGATGCCGGGTGCAATCACCGCCGGAGAGCGTGCCGAGCAAGCTCGGCACCCACCAGTGCAGTGCGCATCCGGCACCGCAGCGCGCCGATCAACCTTCCTTTGGCGCCTTTTCCACGTACTTGGCGAAGACTTCGTCGATCTGCGCGTCCTTCACCTTCTTGCCGGACTGCACGTCCTCGGCCTGGGTGAACAACGGGATGATCATCGCCATGCCGTCGAGCTTGGTCTTCAGGTGCACGCCCGGGGCCTGGGTCAGGAAACCGTCCCAGCGCTGGCGCACCTTGCTCCAGTAACCGGCGGTGGCCTTCCAGTAATCGCGCGCCGGGGTGAAGTCGACCTCGGTGGTCCTGGTGTAGTCGTTGAAGCCGAATTCGCGGGCGATTTCCACCTGGCTGCCATCCGCGTTGCGCTGCACCTTGGTGTTGAACTGCTCGTGGGTCCAGCCGTTCGGGGTCAGGGTGTGGCGGTTGACCACCGCCAGCGCGTTGTAATCGCTGCGCTTGGTGTACTCGCGGCGTGGCAGCGGCCGCCAGCTGATGTCGCTGGTCCAGGTCGGCACGTTGTTGAGGTAGGTCCACGTGCCGGTGCCGCAGTAGCGCGGTGCATCGCTGACTTCGTACACGCACTGGGTCCAGGCGCCCTGGTTGGTCGCAGCTGCGATCGTGCGCACCTGCCAGGTCTGGTCGGCGCTGAACTCGAAGCGGTTCGGCGCTTCATACACCCAGTCCTGCCGCCAGTGCTTGGTCACGTGGCCGCTCTTCTCGTCCAGCAGCAGGTGCTGCAG
>NZ_JBFTNR010000194.1:0-5846 GCF_056665995.1 Stenotrophomonas sp. 05L44_2 | reverse complement strand
CTCATCCTCGATGCTGCCGACCATGTGTTCGGCCAACACGGCGTCACCGCGCCGCTGGACCTGGTGGTCGAGCGTGCCGAAGTCGGCCGCGCCACCCTGTATCGGAATTTCCCTGACCGCACCGCGCTGATCCAGGCGCTGCTGCAGCGCACGGTCGACCGCATCCGCCGCCAGGTCGAGCAGCTTGGCGACCGCGACGACGCCCTGTTCGAGGTGTTTGAAGGCATGGCCCAGCGCATCGTCGATTCGCCGGCACTGGCCGATTACTGGCGCGCGGTCGATTCGGACGTGCCGGCCATGCGCACCGCACGCGAGACCGTGCGCGACCTGCTGGAAGCCCCCATCGCCCGCGCCAAGGCTGCTGGCCTGTGCCGGCCCGACCTGGAGAAGACGGATATTTCACTGATCTCGGGCATGCTGGGGGCGGCCCTGCGCGGCAAGACCCGCGATGAGCGCGCCCAGCTGGCCGGGCGTGCCCTGCAGCTGCTGCGCGGGGGACTCCAGGGAGCAGCCAGCGGGGAACGCTGATGGTGCAGCCGTACCTCAAGCCGGTTCCGGAGTGGGAGGAGCACGAGAAGCCGACCATGCCCGGTTCGGCATCGATGCCCTGGCACCCGCCTTATCGGCGTGCAGCCTATGCACTGGTGTCGCTGCTGGTGGCCATCACCGGCGGCCTTGGCAACGCGCTGGTAACGGCCAACCTGCCCTTCCTGCAGGGGCAACTGGCACTCACTCCCACCCAGGGCAGCTGGCTGGTGGCTGCCTACGCCATGGTCAACGTGACCGCCAACCTGCTGGCCTTCAAGTTCCGCCAGCAATACGGCATCCGCCTGTTTGCCGAGATCGGCCTGGGGCTGTACGCGGCGCTGGCGGTGCTGCACCTGTTCGTCGGCAGTTTCGAGACCACCATGCTGACCCGCGCCGCCAGCGGTTTCGCCGGCGCGGCCTGTTCGACGCTGGGGACGCTGTACATGCTGCAGGCGCTGCCGCGGCGATTCACCGGCAACCTGCTGGTGATCGGCGTCGGCCTGTCGCAGCTGGCGGTGCCGATTGCCTGGATCGTCTCACCCGGCCTGGTCGATACCGGCCAATGGCACCAGCTGTATTCGTTCGAAGCGGGGCTGGCGCTGTGCGCGTTTGCCGCCGTGGTCGTGCTGAAGCTGCCGCCGGGAATCCAGGTCAAGGCCTTCGAACCGCTGGATTTCCTCACCTTCGCCCTGCTCGCGCCTGCCGTCGCCCTGCTGGTGGTGGTGCTGGCCCAGGGCTACACGCGCTGGTGGTTGAACACGCCGTGGCTGGGCTGGGCGCTGATCGCCTCCATCGTGCTGACCACCACCGCACTGATCATCGAACACTACCGGCGCAACCCGCTGCTGCAGATCCGTTGGCTGTCGACCCTGCCGGTGATGCACTTCATCGTCGGCGCCTTCCTGATCCGCTTCCTGACCACTGAACAGTCCTACGGCGTGGTCAACCTGATGCGCACGCTGGGCATGGGACCGGACCAGATGCGGCCGCTGTTCGTGGTGATCCTGGCCGGCGTGGTCACCGGCATCGCCGGTGCGTCACTGACCTTCGGCCCGAAGCGCCTGATTGCGCAGCTGTTGATGGCGATCCTGCTGCTGGGTGCCGCCGCGTTCTTCGACCAGCACCGCACCAGCCTGGATCGCCCGCACGACTTCTACATCAGCCAGTTCCTGGCGTCGGTTGGCGCCGGCATGTTCATGGGCCCGCTGATCATGCTTGGCATTTCCGCCGCGTTGAAACAGGGCGTGGACCACATGATCACCTTCCTGGTGACATTGTCGATCACGCAGACGCTGGGCGGACTGGCCGGCTCAGCCGTGCTGGGAACATTCCAGCTGCATCGCGAGCAGCTGTATTCCAGCGCGCTGACCAGCCAGCTCGATCCAGCCTACCCGGTGGTGGCACAGCGCCTGCGCATCCAGCAACAGCTGTACGCAGCGCAGATCACCGACCCGGTGCTGCGCAGTGCCCAGGGCAGCGCGCAGCTGGCGCAGACCACCCGCCGCGAAGCCAACGTGCGAGGCTTCAACGATGTGTTCACCCTGAGCGGTTGGCTGGCAATCGGTTTCCTGTGCTGGTTGCTGCTGCTGTCGCTGCGTACCGCCGTACGCAAACAATGGCGCAAGCGCCATCCTTCCTCCCCCGCTGCGGCTGCGACCGCGGCACCGCGCTGAGTCCACCGTCATGCCTCCCGTCCCGCCCCGTCCAGACGACACCGACGCTGCCGAGAACGTCACCCCGCCGCCGCCCACCGATGCGGCACCGGCGGCGACGCCTGCCGCGCCCGCCGCCGCGCCGAAGTACCTCAAGCCGAGTTCGCGCAGCGTGGTGGTGATGGTGGTGGTGGCCCTGCTGGGCATCGCGCTGATCCTGCGCGCCTGGCACCTGTGGCCGTTCACCAGCACCGTGATGGTGACCGACAACGCCTACGTGCGCGGTCAGATCACGGTGATGGCGCCGCAGGTGAACGGCTATGTGACCGACGTGCTGGTGAAGGACTTCCAGCACGTGAAGCAGGGCGAGCCGCTGCTGCGCATCGACGACCGCATCTACGCGCAGCGGGTGGCGCAGGCGCAGGCCACGTTGGACAGCGCGCGCGCGGCCCTGGCCAATTCGGACCAGTCGCAGGCGCAGAACCGCGCGCAGATCGCTGCGGCGCGGGCCACGCTGTCGGCCGGCCAGGCCGAACTGCAGCGCTCGCGCAACGAGGCCAAGCGTTACGAGGAACTGGCGGCGCAGCAGCTGGTGTCCATCAACGACCGCGACAAGTTCCGCACCAGCCAGGCCTCGGCGCAGGCCAGCGTGCAGCAGTCGCAGGCGCAGATCCGCATCGCCGAAGAAACCCTGGTCTCGACCCAGGTCTCGCGCAAGAGCCTGGAAGCGCAGGTGGAAAGTGCGCAGGCACAGCTTGAGCTGGCCCGCATCGACCTGGCCAATACGGTGATCCATGCGCCGCGCGATGGGCAGATCAGCGAGGCGAGCGTGCGCGTGGGACAGTACGTAGCCGCCGGTTCGCAGCTGCTGTTCCTGGTGCCCGATGCATTGTGGGTGGTGGCCAACTACAAGGAAGGCCAGACCTGGCAGATGAAGATCGGGCAGCCCGCCTCGTTCTCGGTGGATGCGTTCCAGGGCCAGGTGCTGCGCGGACGGGTGGAGCAGATCGCGCCGGCCACCGGATCGGAGTTCAGCGTGCTGCGCCCGGACAATGCCAGCGGCAATTTCACCAAGGTGGTGCAGCGGCTGCCGGTGCGTATCTCGATCAACGGGGACCAGGAACTGGCGGCGCGGTTGCGGCCGGGCATGTCGGTGATCGTGCGGGTGGATACCGCGACCAAGCCGATGGACTAGGGCGCCGGCCCGGTGGAGTCGAGCCATGCTCCATGCTCGGCTGCATTGTTATGAAATGGGGTCAGATCCCTTTGCCACTGGCAAAGGGATCTGACCCCAATCCCGAGGAAGCCGGCCAGCGGCCGGCACTGCCCTCGCATCAGCCTGCGCAGCGGGCGCAGAGTCCGTGTACTTCCAATGTCTGTGCCTGCGGTTGGAAGCCGAGCTCCTTGGCCCGCTTTTCCAGCTGGGTCACGATCTCGCGGTCTTCCAGTTCCACCGCGCTGTGGCAGCTGTTGCAGATCAGGAACGGCACCGAATGGGCCGCACTGCTGGGGTGGTGGCAGGCCACGAAGGCATTGACCGATTCCAGCTTGTGCACGAAGCCATTGGCCATGAGGAAGTCGAGCGCGCGGTACACGGTGGGCGGGGCGTCAGCGCCCACACCCTTGCCGTTGCGCACCCACTCCAGCAGCTCGTAGGCCTTGACCGGCTTGCCGGCCTCGGCGATCAGCTTGAGCACGTTGGCGCGGATGGGGGTAAGGCGCAGCCCGCGCTCGCGCGAGACACGCTCGACCACCGCCACGAAATCCGAAGCGTMGTGGACATGGTGGTGCGGGGCCGTACAGGCGGTTTTGGCGGACATGCGCGTTCTCCAGTTCGGGCGTGGGCCGCAGGGCTCAGGCCGTTGCTACCTTGGTGATGGCCACATCGATGCGTTTCAAGGCCTGCTCGCGGCCGGCCAGGTACACGGTATGGGAAATGTCAGGGCTGACCTGGGTGCCGGTGATGGCCACGCGCAGCGGCTGGGCGACCTTGCCCATGCCCATTTCCAGCGCGGCGGCTGCATCGTGCAGGGCCACGCCAACGGCCTCGGCGGTCCACTCCGGCAGGGCTGCCAGCAGCTCGCGGGCCTTGCCCAGCGGCAGTTCCGCACCGGCCTTGAAGTGCTTGGCCACGGCCGCTTCATCGTATTCGTTCAGCGGCTGGTACCAGACCACGGCCTTCTCGGCCATTTCCTTCAGGGTCTGCACGCGCTCGCGCAGGGCGATCACCACGTCCACCGGCGCCGGGCCAGCGGCCACATCCAGGCCCAGCTTCTGCAGCTGGTAGACCAGGTGCGGCACGATCGCGGCCGGCTCCTCGGTCTTCAGGAAGTGCTGGTTGACCCAGCCCAGCTTGGCCATGTCCAGGCGCGAGGCCTTGGAATTGCAGTCCTTCACATCGAACAGGTCGATCAGTTCCTGGCGGCTGAACAGTTCCTGGTCGCCGTGCGACCAGCCCAGCCGGGCCAGGTAGCTCAGCAGCGCATCAGGCAGGTAGCCGGCGTCCCTGTACTGCATCACGTCGGCCGCGCCGGTGCGCTTGGACAGCTTGGCGCCCTGCTCGTCCAGGATCATCGGCATGTGGCCGAACTTCGGCACCGGTGCGCCGATGCCTTCGTACAGGTTGATCTGGCGCGGGGTGTTGTTGATGTGGTCGTCGCCACGGATGACTTCGGAGATCTTCATGTCCCAGTCGTCCACCACCACCGCGAAGTTGTAGGTGGGGTAGCCGTCCGGACGGAAGATGACCATGTCATCCAGCTCGCTGTTGGCGATCTCGATGCGGCCCTTGATCAGATCATCGAACACCACCGTGCCTTCAAGCGGGTTCTTGAAGCGGATGACGCGGTTCGGGTCGTCCCTGTACGGCAGGCCCTGCTCGCGGGCAGCGCCGTTGTAACGCGGCTTTTCCTGCCTGGCCATCGCGGCCTCGCGCATGGCGTCCAGCTCTTCGCGGGTTTCGTAGGCGTAGTACGCCTTGCCGTCGGCGATCAGCTGCTCGGCCACTTCCTTGTACCGGGCGACGCGCTCGGTCTGGTAGAACGGGCCTTCGTCGTAGTCCAGGCCCAGCCACTCCATCGCCTCCAGGATCGCATCGATCGCACCCTGGGTGCTGCGTTCACGGTCGGTGTCCTCGATGCGCAGCACGAACTCGCCGCCACGATGGCGGGCCTCCAGCCAGCAGTACAGCGCGGTGCGGGCGCCACCGATATGCAGGTAGCCGGTGGGACTGGGGGCGAAGCGGGTGCGGCAGGTCATGGAGGGCTCGAGGAACGGGTATCCCCCGATTTTACCAGCCCTCCGCCCCCTGCGGAAAAAGGGGACGGAGGGGGGCAAGTCACTATTGCCGCGCTCCCGGGAGAACGCCGATGCAGCGGAGGGGAAACACGACTTGATCCCCTCCGTCCCTTTTTCAGGGCTCGGGCTTGCGCGGGAACGGCTGCTCGCGCATGGCAGCGTGGTAGGCGAAGGAGGCGACGATGGCGGCGGCCTGCTTCAGGTCTTCCGGTTCGGCGTGGTCCCAGGTGTCCAGGTGGCTGTGGTGGACGTTGCTGAAATAGTCCAGCTTGTCCTGGATGAACTGGAAGCCCGGCAGGCCGATGCGGTCGAAGCTGATGTGGTCGGTGCTGCCGGTGTTGCGGGTGGCCACGGTGGTTGCACCCACGT
>NZ_JBFTNR010000193.1:0-5879 GCF_056665995.1 Stenotrophomonas sp. 05L44_2 | reverse complement strand
GGTACATCCGCAGTTGAGCGCCTTCACCGCCGTGCTCGAAGAAGGCAGCTTCGAGGCCGCCGCACGCCGCCTGTCGATCAGCCCGTCGGCGTTGTCGCAACGGATCAAGGCGCTTGAAGACCGGCTGGGCCAGGTGCTGGTGGTGCGCCAGGCCCCGTGCCGGCCTACTGCTGCCGGCGAAGTGCTGCTGCGGCGGGTGCGGCCGATGCAGGCACTGCAGGCCGAAGCGCTTGCCGAACTGCTGCCGGAACGCGRCAGCGATGCCACCCGTACACCGATTCCGCTGGCGGTCAACGACGATTCGCTGGACACCTGGTTCGTCGCCGCCATCGCCGAGCTGCACCAGCGCCACGGCTACCTGTTCGACCTGCGCATGGACGACCAGGACCACACCCTGGAACTGCTGCGCACCGGCAGCGTGCTTGGCGCGGTCACCGCCGAACGCAGACCGCTGAAGGGTTGCAACGTGCATCCGCTGGGCGCGATGCGCTACCACGCCATCGCCTCACCGGCATTTGCGCGCCGCCACTTCAGCACGGGCATGCAGGCCGAGGCGTTGGCCTCGGCGCCGATGATCGTGTTCAACCGCAAGGATGAACTGCAATGGCGTTTCCTGCGCAGGCTCACCCGCGCGCGAATGCAACCGCCCGTACACTACCTGCCCTCCTCCACCGGCTTCGTCGATGCTGCCGCGCGTGGGCTGGGCTGGTGCCTGGCACCGGAGGCCCTGGTCAGGCCAGCGGCAGAGGCCGGACAGATAGTGGTGCTGGAACCGCGTCGCTGGCTCGACGTACCCTTGTTCTGGCAGCATGCCGCCGTGCGTTCGAGCACGTTGCAACACATCACCCACGCGCTGCGTACCGCCGCGGGCAATACCCTACGTTGAAAAGAGCATGATCCAGACCACCGCAGACCCCGGCTTCACGCGCGGACCACTACCGTTTGCCCACTTCTTCACTACAGGAACGGCATGCGCCTGAGCTGCCCACGGACAAGGATGCATCGCGCGCTCGGCGCTGCCGGCCTGGCCTTGCTGGCCAGCCTGCCGCTGGCTGCAGCGGCACAGACCAGCGCGCCTCCCGCACTGGAATGGGAACAGGCGCGGCAGCGTCTGGAACAGGTCTCCGACGCGCTGGCCGCTGCTGATGCCGGCGTGCGCAACAAGGAAGACCTGCACGAGGCCACCCGCCTGCTGCGCCTGCCGGAGATCACCGGCGAAGTGCGGCGGCTGCAGTTCCAGAAGACACTGACCCTGCCGCTGGGCTCGCTGGCGCCGGTGGCCGAAGCCTTTGGCATCGACTCASCGCTGTCGTTCACCGAGCGCGACTGGCGCACACGGCCGGTGGTCACTGCGGTGCTGCCGCTGTACACCGGCGGCCTGATTCCGGCCGCGCAGCGTGCTGCCGGCGCGGCCAGCGAACAGGCCAGCGCCGAGCGCGAAGCGCAGCGGCAGTCGCTGACCGTGCAACTGGCCCAGGCCTACTTCGGTCAGCGCTTGGCCGAACAGGCAGTGGTCGTGCGCCGCGACGTGCGCGATGGCTTGAACCGCCACCTGTCCGATGCCGAGAAACTGGAACGCGAAGGCTTCGCCACGCGTGCGCAGCGCCTGCAGGCCACCGTCGCCCGCGACAAGGCCGAGCGCGAGTACCAGAAGACGCTCAATGATCTGGCCACGCTGAAGGCTGCGCTGGCCACGCTGTTGCGCAGTGGCGGCGATGTGCAGCCGCTGTCGCCGCTGTTCGTGCAGCGCGCGCCGCTGGAACCGGTCGCCAGCTTCGAGCGCACCGCGCAGGCACGGCAGCCGCAGATCGCCCGCCTGCGGGCGATCGTGGCGCAGGCCGAACAGGGCGTGCGCGTGCAGCAGGCCAAGCTGAAGCCAACGGTATTCCTGTTCGGCCAGTACGACTTCCGGCGCCGCGACGAAATGCTGACCGATCCGGACTGGGCGTTTGGCATCGGCCTGAAGTACACGTTCCTGTCGCCGAACTCACGGCCGGCACAGATCAGTGCGGCACGCGCGCAGCAGGAACAGGCCGAGGCCGGCCTGCGCGAGGCCGAGAACCAGGTCGCGCTGGGTGTGCGCAAGGCCTGGAACGAGCTGGAAACCGCACGCCAGCAGTTCGTGCTGCTGGACAGCAGCATCGCCCAGGCCGACGAGAACCTGCGCCTGCAGGAGCTGGCCTTCCGCGAAGGCCAGGCCACCTCGCTGGACGTGATCGACGCACGGCTCGGTCTTGGCGGTGCCCGCGTTGAACGTGCGCAGGCCGCCTACCAATACGATATCGCCTTGGCACAACTGCTCGAGGTGAGTGGACAGATGGACCGCTTCGAAGACCATCGGCGGCGTGCAGACGAGGTAATTGATCATGAGTGATGTGTTGCACGACGAAGCAACGACGCCCCCGGGCAAGCGCCGGCTGGGGCCGATTCTGATGGTGGTGCTGCTGGTGGCGGTGGTGCTGGGCCTGTGGCTGGCCTGGCGCAGCCCCGCCGACCAGATCCAGGGCATGGCCGACGCCGACACCCTCAACGTGTCGGCCAAGATCACCGCGCGCGTGGCCGAACTGAAGGTCCGCGAGGGCGATCGCGTGCAGGCCGGGCAGGTGCTGTTCCTGCTCGACAGCCCCGAAGTAGCAGCCAAGGAACAGCAGGCACACGGCGCACTGGCTGCGGCGCAGGCGGTGGCCGACAAGGCTGCCGAAGGCGCACGCAGCGAAGACATCCGCGCGGCCGAAGCCAACTGGAAGCGCGCCGAAGCCGGTGCCACGCTTGCCGATGCCACCTACCGGCGCGTGCAGAACCTGTTCAACGAAGGGGTGATGACCCGGCAGAAGCGCGATGAAGCGGCGGCCCAGGCCACCAGCTCGCGCGAACTGGCCCGCGCCGCCCGCGCCCAGTACGACATGGCGTTGACCGGCGCGCGCGAACAGGACAAGCGTGCCGCGCAGGGCCAGGTGCAGCAGGCCCAGGGCGCGGTGGCGGAAGTCAACGCCGCGCGCGTTGAAGTGGAAGGCCGCGCGCCGGTGGCCGGCGAGATCAACAAGCGCATGGCCGACCCGGGCGAACTGGTACCAGCCGGCTACCCGGTGTTCACTCTGGTCGACATCGACCGCATGTGGGTGTCGATGAACCTGCGCGAATCGCAGATGCAGGGCCTGAAGGTCGGCAGCAAGCTGCAGGGCAGCGTGCCGGCACTCGGCAAGGACGGTGAGTTCGAGGTCTACTTCATCAATCCCGCGGGCGACTACGCCACCTGGCGCACCACCCGCCAGTCATCGGGCTATGACGTGCGCAGCTTCGAAGTGCGGGTGCGCCCGGTACGCCGCATCGAGGGCTTCCGCCCCGGCATGAGCGTGCTGTTCGCATGGCCGCAGCACTGAACACCAGCCGCAGCAGCTTCGGCAGCTCATGGCAGCGCGAACTGCGCCGGTTGCGCAGCAGCCGTGCGGACCTGGCGCTGGTCACCGTGCTGCCACTGTTGATGCTGGTGGTGATGGCCTGGATGTTCTCCGCATCGGTGATGCGCGATGTGCCGATTGCCGTGGTCGACCTTGACCACAGCAGCGACAGCCGCCTGCTGCTGCGCATGCTCGACGCCAGCCCCGGCGTGCGCATCGCAAGCCAACCGGTCGATATGGATGAGGCGCGCGCGCAGCTGCGTCGGCTGGAGGTGTTCGCGGTGGTGCTGGTGCCGCGCGATGTGACCCGCCAGGCGCTTCGCGGCCGGCAGGGCACGGTGTTTTCCTATTACAACGCCACCTACATGACCACCGGCCAGTCCGCCGCGCGGGATATCGGCGACGCGGTCTCTGCGTGGAACGCGCGGTTGCTGCGCGAACGCATCGGCCTGCAGGTCGGGCCGGGCAAGCTGCGTGCCGCCCCGATCGCGGTGCAGTCGGACATCCTGTTCAATCCGGCGCGCAGCTACGAGCTGTTCCTGCTGCCACTGATCTTCCCGGCGGTACTGTCGCTGGTACTGGCGCTGGCCGTGGCCGGCAGCCTCGGCCGTGAGATCCGCGACGGTACCCTGCCCGCCTGGCTGGGCCATGCACCATGGTCGGCCATTGCAGGCAAGGTGCTGCCCTACGTGCTGCTGTTCTCGTTGTACGGCGCGCTGGGCGCGGCCTATCTGGCCTGGCTGCGTGGCGACGGCATCGCTGGCAGCGTGCTTCTGCTGCTGCTCGCACAGCCGCTGTTCTACCTGGCCACCGCGGCCTATGCCCTGTTCTTCGTCGGCGTCACCCGTGACATGGGCACGGCCCTGTCCGCCGTGGGCCTGAGCATCGGCACCGCGCTGGCGTTCTCCAGCGCCACGTTCCCGGTGATCGACGCACCGTTGTTCACCCGCGTCTGGCACCTGCTGCTGCCGCTCAGCGCCTACATCAAGCTGCAGACCCAGCAGCAGTTCATCGGCTCGCCGTTGGCGGTGTCGCTATGGCCGCTGGCCACGCTGCTGCTGATGATCGCGGTTGCTGGCGGCATCGGCGGCTGGCGCCTGCTGGCGTTCGCGCGCACGCCGCAGGCCGCGCAGCCGGCCGGGGCAGGCACATGAGCCGGATCTGGCACAGCCTGCGACAGACCCTGTTGGCCGTGCTCTGCGACCGCTACGCGATCGTGGTGATGGTCGGCGCGGTGATTCTGTACTCGTTCTTCTACCCCGCCGCCTATCGCCACCAGGTGGCCGGCAACCTGCCCGTGCTGGTCGTCGATGAAGACCACAGCGCGACCAGCCGCGAACTGCTGCGCAAGCTCGATTCGCTGCGCGTGGCCCATGTGGTCGGGCAACCGGCCGACCTGCAGGAAGCGCGCGCACAGCTGGAGGCCGGCCATGCCGAAGGCATCGTGCTGATCCCGGCCAACCTAGAACGCGACATCCTGCGCGGGCATCCGGCCAAACTGGTGCTGCTCGGCAACGGCGCCTATCTTGGCCGCGCCAGCTGGGTGCTGGGCAGCGTGGCCGATGCACTGGGTGCGTTCGGCCGTGAGGCGGCGGTCACCCAGGCCGCGTTCATGGGCGCGCCACAGGCACCACCGGTCACCCTCGTGCAGCGGCCCTTGTTCAACACGCAGGAAGGCTATGGCAGCGCGATCGTGCCCGGCGTGGCCGAACTGATCGTGCACCAGACGCTGCTGATGGGCATCGGCGTGCTGCTCGGTGGCCGCCGGCTGGTGCTGGGCCGGCGCCTGCAGTTCGACCTGCCTACCCTGACCGGCATGGCCCTCGGTTTCGGCCTGATCGGGCTGTTCGGGCTGTTCTGGTACGCCGGCTTCACCGCCTGGGTGCAGGACTATCCGCGTGGCGGCAACCCGCTCGGCCAGCTGCTCGGCGGCACCCTGTTCATCGCTGCCACGGTGGCGTTCGGGCTGTTCGTCGGCAGTTTCTTCCGCACGCGCGAACGCGCCTTCCAGTACATCATCGCCACCTCGATCCCGCTGTTCTTCCTGGCCAGCCTGTCGTGGCCGGCGGTGATGACCCCGCGCCCGCTGGTGTGGCTGGCGCAGCTGCTGCCGACCACCTCCGGCATCAACCTGATGGTGCGCCTGAACCAGATGGACGCCAGCCTGGCCGAGGTCAGCCGCGAACTGATCACCCTGGCCGTGYTGCTGGTGCTGTACGGCGCCCTCGCCCTCTGGCGTCTGCACAGCCCAAAGGGGACGAAGGGGATTAAGTCGTAGCTGGCACGGAGAGGGAGAAATCGACTTAATGCCCTCCGTCTCCTTTTACGGCTCCGGCGCGTACCAGAACGGGATGCTGTATTCGCGACGACGGCTGGGGCCGCGTTCGCCGCCGTCCACGTTCCAGACCAGTCGCAGGTCATGCCGGCCCGGCTCCAGGTCCGCCATCGGCAGATAGCCCACCAGCCCGCGCATGTCCAGGT
>NZ_JBFTNR010000192.1:0-5892 GCF_056665995.1 Stenotrophomonas sp. 05L44_2 | reverse complement strand
CATGGATGCGGCTGCCAAGCCTACAAGGACGTACTTGCGGCGTCCCCGCAATCCGACACCGCCCGGCCATCCCACGGAATGCCACTTTGGCTGTTGCTTCGGCCGTTGCCGTTGTTCGGCAGGTGCAGGGCGCCGCCCTGCCGATAAACCCCTTACTTCAGCCGGCGACCGGAACGATCGATGCGGAACCACTCGCCGCCTTCCATCAGCGTATGCCCGTCGCCATCGGGCGTGCCGCGGCGGCAGCCGTTGCAGACCTCGGCCACGCCATCCTGGAACGGCCAGGCAAAATCGAACGTGGCCGCAATCACCTGCTCGAAGGCAGCGTTGAAATAACCCACGCGATCGCCGACGCGGCCGCGGAACAGGCCTTCCTGCAGGGAGTCGGCGCCGTTGTCCCAGGCGATCACCGCCTGGCTGCGGCCGCGACGGTCGACGTAGTGGAAGCCATCGGCGGTCTGTACCAGCGCCAGGCCATCGCCGTCGTAGGGAAGATCCTGCAGGGTCTCCGCGCTGATCTGCGGCTTGTCATCGACGACCTCGCAGCCGGGCAGCATCCACAACCCGTGCTCTTCGGTCATGACCTTGCAGGCCGGGCCCTGCGCCGGCGCCCAGGGGCTGGCCAGCACGCCCAGCAGGGCCAGCCAGCGCGCACGGCGAAGGCTGCCCAGAGCAGAGCGTGCCGGCCGCGCCATCACTTGGCCTCGGCCTTGCGTTCGAAGGTCGCCGGTGCCGGCAGTTCCACCGGTACGCCCTTGTCGTCGCAGGTGCCGGCCTGGCACAGGCGATCGCGCAGGGCCGGGGTGGCCTGCACGATCATGTGGTAGATCGCGTTCTGCTCCAGGGTGCCGCGGATCGCCTTGCTGCCCGGGCCGCGTGCCCAGATGCCGACGTCCTCGCCACCATGCGATTCGGACTTCATCGGTACCAGCGCTTCCTGCATGTAGTCGGGATGCTCGGTATCGACGTCGTGCAGGTTCGGGCGGCCGTTGGCCGGCTCGAAGCTGCTGGGGTTGTGCGGGTAACGCTTCGGACCGGCCGGTTGCTGGTTGCTGGTGCCGGTATGGCCGGGGCCGTTGGCGTAGCTCAGGGTGGTGTACGGCTGGCCGTTGCCATCCAGCGCGTAGTCGAGCTTGCCGGCACCATCTTCGCCACCCTTGTCCTTCACCTTGCCCAGGATCGGRTTGCCKCGGGCCGGGTAGCCGACGAAGTTCAGGGTGTGCGAATGRTCGGCRGTGACGATGATCAGGGTGTCATCGGCCGAGGTCAGCTCGTTGGCCACGCGCACGGCATCGGACAGGGCCACGGTTTCGGTCAGCGCACGGTAGGCATTGCCGCTGTGGTTGGCGTGGTCGATGCGCGCGCCTTCGATCATCAGCACGTAGCCTTCCTGATGGCGCGACAGGTTCTTGATCGCCGCAGCGGTCAGCTCGGCCAGGCTCGGCTCACCGGCCGGGTCCTGCGGGCGTTCGTATTCGTAGCGCATGTGGTCGGGCTCGAACAGGCCGAGGATCGCCGGAGCGTTGGCGGCGGCCTGCAGCTGCTTGCTGTTCCAGACGTAGGCGCCCTGCGGGTGCGCCTGCTGCCATTCCTGCACCAGGCTGCGGCCGTCCAGGCGCTGGCCGACCTTGTCGTCGTACTCGGGGTCGCGCTCTTCCACGGTGGTGAACTCACCGCGACCACCGCCCAGGGCGACCAGCGGGCCGCGGCCGTAACGCGAGGTCGACAGCAACTGCTGCGCGATGTCCTTGCAACCGGCGGCCTTGGCCGCCTCGGTCAGGTCGGTGTCGTTTTCCCAGTTGCGCTCAGGCGAGTGCGCATAGGTCGCGGCCGGCGTGGCGTGGGTCAGGCGCGCAGTGGAGACCACGCCAGTGGCCAGGCCGGCGCTGTCGGCCAGCTGCAGCCAGGTCAGCAGGCCCTTGGACAGGCTGTCGGCGCAGTCGGTGCGGCTGCCGGCACTGACGCCGATCGCACCCATGTGGGTCTTCACGCCGGTGGTGATGGCGGTCATGGTGCCGGCCGAATCCGGGGTCTGCGAATCGGTGTTGTAGGTCTTGCTGAACGCGGTGGCGGGGAAGCGTTCCCACGACAGCAGGTTCTCTTCGCCCGAGCCGCCCTTCTGCTGGCCTTCGTAGATGCGCGAGGCGGCGACGGTGGTCAGGCTCATGCCGTCACCGAGGAACAGGATGACGTTTTTGGCCTTGCCAGCCATCGCGCCGTTCGCCGCTGCCTGCGCAGCGCCGCTGCGGTACCACCACTGCGGGGTTTCACCGGCCGGGTGGGCGACGGGGGCAACGGTGACCTTCAGGCCGGTCGGGGCGGACGCTGGAGCGGTGCTGGCGCAGGCGCCGAGCAGCAGGGTCGTGGCGCAGGCGGCCAACAGGGAGACGGAACGGCGCATGGACGCTGGGATCTCACAAAGTGTAACGGGACGTTCATTATGCCCGGCCTCGCAAGGCACGCCGATGACACACTGATTTGCCATGCGGGCGGTCGTTCTGCGGGCCGCCTTGGGCTATCGTGCCAGCATCCCTTCCTACCCCCTTGGATTGCCTATGAAGCTGGTCTCTGCCTGGCTGCGGATTCCATTCTGGCAGCGCGTGGTCGGTGGCTTCGTGCTCGGTGCGCTGGCCGGCTGGGCGCTTGGCCCGGCTGCTGAAACTTGGTTCGGCCCGCTCGGCGAGCTGTACGTCACGCTGATCAAGATGATCGCGGTGCCGCTGGTGTTCTTCGCGGTCATCAACGCGATCTCTTCACTGCACGGCCAGAAATCGGTCGCCGCGCTCAGCGGGCGCACGTTCCTGTGGTTCGTGATCACTGCCGCGCTGGCGGTATGCGTGGGCCTGGGCGTGGGTACCGTGCTGCAGCCCGGCGCCGGTGGACTGCAGCTGTCGATGGCCAGCAACTATGTGCCGCGCGAAGTGCCCAGCGTGGTGCAGGTGCTGCTGGATGTGGTGCCATCCAACGTGTTCTACGCGCTGTCCGGTATCGGCACCAAGGTCAACGCCGCCGGCGAGACCGTGCTGGCCGCGGGCCGTGGTTCGATCCTGCCGGTGATCTTCTTCGCTGGCCTGGTCGGCTTTGCCATCGTCAAGCTTGGCGAGAAGGTGACCGAGGCGCGCAAGCTGGTCGGGCAGATGAGCGACATCATGAYCCAGGTGACCCGCTTCGTGCTGGAAGTCACCCCGATCGGCACCTTCGGCCTGATTGCCGGCCTGGTCGGCAGCTACGGCTTCGAGAAGCTGCTGCCGCTGGGCCACTTCGTGCTGGCCCTGTACGTGGCCTGCGCGCTGCACATCGTGGTGGTGTACAGCGCGCTGCTRCTGGCGCATGGCCTGAACCCGCTGAAGTTCTTCCGTGGYGCSGCGCCGGGMATGCAGGTGGCSTTCGTCAGTTCCTCCAGCTTCGCGGCGATGCCGGTCGCGCTGCGCTCGATCACCCATAACCTGGGCGTGAACAAGGACTACGGTTCGTTCGCGGTGCCGCTGGGCGCGAGCATCAAGATGGACGGCTGCGGTGCGATCTATCCGGCGCTGTGCGCGGTGTTCATCGCCCAGTACAGCGGTGTGCCGCTGACGCCGGAGCAATACGTGGTGGTGCTGATCGCTTCGGTGCTGGGCAGCTTCGGTACCGCCGGCGTGCCGGGTACGGCGGTGATCATGGCAACGGTGGTGCTGAGTGCGGCCAACCTGCCGCTGGAAACCATCGGTTACCTGTATGCGATCGACCGCATCCTGGACATGATGCGCACGATGACCAACGTGACCGGACAGATGCTGGTGCCGGTGCTGGTGGCCAAGGAAACCGGCCTGCTCGACCAGACGGTGTACGACAACCCGTCCACCAACGTCGGCATCGATGATCCCGACCCGAGTCCGCCGCGCGCCTGAAGCGGCACTGCAACGCGCTGTATCAGTACCTGTAACACTACTGATACAGCCCCGATGGCGCCTTGCGCAGTGGTGTTTCCTGCGCGTTAAGGCGAACGGAATCCGAACGAAGTTGTAACACTGTGGCGTCACGCCGCCGCGGTGTTACCCGTCAAACCCCCGCTGCGACGGACTTCCGGTGTTGGCACGAAAGCTGCTCTCTCCCTGCGCATATGCAACGGGAGAGCGGCATGGACGGCAGCACCACCCTTTTCACTGTTTCTGGCCGGCGGCTTGCGCTGCTGCTGATGCTGGCCGTTCCGCTGGCGGCTGCGGCCTCGGGTGCCCGTCAAGGGGTGAAGGCGCAGCCGGGTGAGATCGTCCTGCTGCGCGACGTGTCTACGCGCCCGGCCTACCGCATGGCGCCGCCCGGCGTGGCGTTGATCGCCGATCCGAAACCGCAGCATGAGATCGCCGCCGCACTCGGCAGCAGCGGCGCTGCCAGCGGCATGGATGAACTCAGCGATGACGACTACGCCGGCCTCGGCGCTGGCCAGACCGGCAGCGTGCGCGCGCACGGCGTCACCACTGTCGAGCGGGTGACGCAGCAGGCCCTGGGCGGAACCCTTGGACGCTCGGGCGAGGGGATGATGAGCGGCAGCAGCCTCAGCGGTGCGATGAGCGGCCCGCTGGGGGCGGTCGGCAATACCACGCGCGGCATCGGCGATACCGTGCGTGGCGCACTGTCGCAGTTCCCGTTGGGCGCTCCGGCGCAGGCGGGTGGCAAGTGAAGCGCGCAATGCTGCTGGCGGCCTGGCTGGCATTGCCCGCCACAGCGCTGGCCGACGACTACAGCGGGATGCTGGCCTACCTCGACGTGACCCGCATCGACGGTCGCGCGCTGGCCGGTGCCAGTGGTGCCATCGCCATCAACCAGGCGGCGGGCGATCTCAACATCCAGGCCAATCTGCATGGCATGGCCAGCGGCGACCGCGCCGACGTGGCCATCGCTGCGCGCCAGCAGCACAGCAACGACGTCGTGCTTTCGGCACCACTGGAAGCCAGCGCGCACATCGCCGGACAGGCATTGGCAGGCGCCAGCGGCATTGCATCGATCAACCAGGCCAGCGGCATCGCCAACACGACGCTCAACGTCGTCAGCGCGACGCTGGCCCGGCAAGGAATACGCGAGTCCGATGACACGGCGTTGGCCGCCTCGGACATCGCGTCAGCAGGGGGGCAGGGCGATACCGGTGACGGTGTTGCGGCGGGTATCCGCAGTGTCGGCGTTTCGTCGACGGCACTGCGGGGCTTCGACGGTGTCCTGCAACTCAATCAGATCGCGGGAGCGCGAAACGATACGGCCAATGTTCTGGGCCTGGTCGTGCAGGGCAACCCGTGAGTACCACCCACCCGAACCAATCACCTGATGAGAGAGAGGGCACCATGAAAGCGACTGTCAAAAAGACCGTACTCGCCATGGCAATTGCCACTGCCTCGACCGCTGCTGCGGCCAATGGCTGGGACAACCAGAATGCCAATGCGAACATCAACCACAACCATGTCGTGACCGAAACCCGCAACGACACGCACAACCATACCGACAACGAAGTCCGCAACTGGACCCGCACCAACACCACGGTACGCAACAACACCGACACCTCGAACGTGAGCCGTACCCGCACGGTGAACGTCAACGAGCAGGTGCAGAAGAACAGCAACATCCAGGCCGACGAGCGCAAGGAAAAGAACAACCACGGCGTCGACGTGAACCTGGAGAAGGATCTGCGGCTGAGCTCGGACATCAACTTCTCCGGCGATCCGACCATCACCGGTGACATCGACCTGGATTCGGCAGCCATCGCCGTGATCGACAACCGCCAGTCGATCAGCAACAACCTCACCGGCAACAGCCTGGTCACCAACAGTGCATCGATCGCTGATGATGTCGGTGCGGGTGCCTCCGGCAACCTCGGCTTCAACGTGGTGGCCGGCGACAACAACGCGCAGGACAATGCTGCGT
>NZ_JBFTNR010000191.1:0-5900 GCF_056665995.1 Stenotrophomonas sp. 05L44_2 | reverse complement strand
TTGCTATGCGATATAGCAGTGGCTATATTGGCAGCCATGAACACTGTCGCGCCCACCGACTCTCCGGCCTCCACCGCGGCCAGCCTGGGTGCGCTCAACGCGTCGATCGCCGTACCCGAAAAGGGCCACTGGTGGTTCCGGCTGCTGGCSTTCCTGGGCCCSGGCTACATGGTGTCGGTGGGYTACATGGATCCGGGCAACTGGGCGACCGATCTCGCAGGTGGCTCACGCTTCGGCTATCTGCTGCTGTCGGTCATCCTGATCTCCAACCTGATGGCGGTGATCCTGCAGGCGCTGTCGGCACGGCTGGGCATCGCCACCGGCATGGACCTGGCGCAGGCCTGCCGTGCGCGCTACCCCAAGCCGGTGAACCTGGCGCTATGGGCGTTGTGCGAAGCGGCGATCATCGCCTGCGACCTGGCCGAAGTGATCGGCACGGCCATCGCGCTGAAACTGTTGTTCGATCTGCCGCTGCTGTGGGGCGCGGTGATCACCGCGCTGGACACGCTGCTGGTGCTGCTGTTGATGAACCGCGGTTTCCGCGCGCTGGAAGCCTTCGTGATCGCACTGCTGCTGGTGATCTTCGGCTGCTTCATGGTGCAGATCGCGCTGGCCGCGCCGCCGGTGATGCAGGTGCTGGGCGGTYTCATTCCGCGCGCGCAGGTGGTCACCGATCCGCATGCGCTGTACATCGCCATCGGCATCATCGGTGCAACGGTGATGCCGCACAACCTGTACCTGCATTCTTCCATCGTGCAGACCCGTGCCTATCCACGCACCGATGAAGGCCGTCGCAGCGCGCTGCGCTGGGCGGTGACCGACAGCACCTTTGCCTTGACCCTGGCGCTGTTCATCAACGCCAGCATCCTGATCCTGGCGGCGGCGGTATTCCATGCCAACGGCCGCTTCGATGTGGAAGACATCGAGCAGGCGCACCAGTTGCTGGCACCGATGCTGGGCGTCGGCCTGGCCTCGACATTGTTCGCAGTGGCACTGCTTGCTTCCGGCTTGAACTCCACGGTGACCGCGACACTGGCCGGGCAGATCGTGATGGAAGGGTTCCTGCGCCTGCGCCTGCCGCCGTGGCTGCGGCGGCTGATCACCCGCGCGCTGGCGATCATTCCGGTGGTGGTGGTCATCATGCTGTTCGGCGACCAGGGCGCGGTGAAGCTTCTGGTGCTGAGCCAGGTGGTGCTGTCCATGCAGCTGCCGTTCGCGATCATCCCGCTGGTACGCATCGTGACCGACAAGGTGACGATGGGCGCGCTGGTGGCGCCGCGCTGGCTCGGCGGCATCGCCTGGGTGATCGCGCTGGTGATCGTGGTGCTGAACGTGAAGCTGCTGGTGGATACGTTCGCAGCCGGTTGATCCGCGCGGTGGGAATCCGCCGGGCATTGCCCGGCGCTACCGCTGGCGACCTGCAGTAGATCCACGCCATGCGTGGATGTGGCATTACCGGCGCTACAGRAACTCCGCGATGGCCGCTTCGATCTGCTGCGGCGACTGGAAACCCGGCATGCGCATGCGCTCGTCACCGTCCAGGAACAGCGACAACGTAGGGGTCTGCCGCAGGCCCAGCTCGCGGAAGAACGCCTCGCCCACCACCTCCAGCTGCACCCGCAGCAGGGTCGTGCCCTGCCCTGCAGTGCCGCTGGCCACCCGCTGCAGCGACATGTCCAGCATCCGGCAGCCCGGGCACTGGTCCTTGTGGAAGTCCACCAGCACGCGTGGATGGTCGGCCAGCAACTGCTGGAACTGCTCAGGCGTGGTGGCGTCGATGATCTGCATCGGTGGTACTCCAGTAGTGATCCAGGACCGCATCGGTCCAGGTATCGATGGCCGCGGCATGCCGCCGGCCATGTGGCATCTGTTCGATCTCCAGCGGCGGGTAGCCACTGTGGAAATAGCGGATCAGCCGGTGCACCGCACCGCAGTAGTACTCCTGCCCCCACTGCGTTTCACCGGTGCCGAACACCGCCACCTGCCGCGGCCGCTGGCCGCGCTCGGCGATGCCTGCCACCCAGGCCTTCATCTCCGACGGTGTGCGCCCGGCGTTGTCGGTCCAGCAGCCCAGCAGCACCAGGTCAGCCTCGTCCACCGGCAACGGCGGGGCCTGGCGCAGGTCGTCGGCCTCCTGCCAGTGCACGGCGTGGCCTGCGGCCCGGCAACGCGCGGCGATGTGGCGGCCGAGCTCACGGGTGTTGCCGCTGAGCGACGCCACCACGATCAGGATGCGCAGCGCCGGGCCGCGCTCAGAGGTCGTCGAAGCCGTTGTCGACGTTGGTCTTCTTGTAGCTTGCATTGCGCATCTCGAAGAAGTCGGTCTTGGTCTCGGTGAAGTTGTCGGCGTAGGCCTTGATCCACGGCATCACGTTGTCGGCGGTGTCGCTGTACAGGCGCTCGATGCCGAGCATGCCGGCCATCTTGTTGGCGCGGTACTTCACGTAGCGCACCATCTCGTCCACGTCGATGCCATCGATGCCATCCAGCACCTCCGCCGACCACTGGGTTTCCAGTTCAATGGCGTGTTCGAACGACTGGTGCACGTAGGCGGTCAGCTCGTTGGTCTGCAGTTCCGGGTTCTCGCCGATGATGGCGCGGATCAGCTCGCTGATGAACTTGGTGTGGGCCAGTTCGTCACGGTTGATGAAGCTGATGATCTTGCCGGTGCCGTTCATGCGGTTCTGCCGCACCATGTTGTAGAAGTACGCGAAGCCGGAATAGAAGTTGATGCCTTCCAGGATCGAGGACTGGATCAACGACTTCAGCAGGGTTTCGGCGGTCTTCTCGCGCATGAAATCGTCATAGGCCCCCATGATCGGCGCGTTGCGCTTGATGATGGTGGGATGGGTGCGGGCGATCTCGAAGATGCGGTTCTGGTTGGGCAGGTCGGTGATCGAGGCCAGCACGTAGCTGTAGCTCTCGTTGTGGATCACCTCCTGCTGGCCGATGATCGCCGCGTTGGCGTGCGCGGCCGGATCGGTGATGTACTCGGCGACGTTGTAGATGAAGCGCGTCTGCGGCGAATCCAGCGTGGCCAGCAGGCCGATGATGGAATCGTAGGCGTTCTTCTCGCGCGCGTTGAGCTCGCCGTACTGGCGTGCATCCACCTTCATGTCCACTTCGTCGGGGATCCAGAAGTTGGTCGACAGCTCCTTGTAGGCGCGRTAGAACGACGGGTASGGRATGTCRTTCCAGTTGAGGATGCCGCTGGTGCGGCCGTTGATGATGCCGGTGCTGCGGTTGGGGTGGCGCGGTTCGAGGATCTTGATGCGGTCCAGGGGTGTTGCCATGGTCTTTCCTGCAGAGGTAGCGCCGGGCCATGCCCGGCGGAAGGTAAGGTGCGGTGGCCGCGCGCTGCGCTCGCCGGGCCTGGCCCGGCGCTACCGCGGTTGGAGCGCAGCGATCAGCTCGAGCACCACTCGCATTCGCTGATGTCGATGTCGTTGGAGCGCACGTAGTAGGTGGTCTTCAACCCTTCCCGCCAGGCACTCAGGTGCAGCTCCAGCAGGGTGCTGGCGCGGATCGTGCTGGGCACGTACAGGTTGAAGCTGATCGACTGGTCCACATGGCGCTGGCGGCGTGCGTTCTGCCGCACGCTGGCGAACTGGTCGACCTTGTAGGCACCCTTCTCGTAGTACGGCCAGGTGTCCAGCGACAGGCCAGGCGCGGCCACCGGTCGCCGGAAGTCCTTCTTTTCCTCGTAGTAGAACGCGCTGTAGATCGGGTCGATCGACGCGGTGGAGCCGGCGATCTGCGCGGTGCTCATGTTCGGCGCCACCGCCAGCAGCCAGCCATTGCGCAGGCCGTTGGTCGCTACCTCGCGCGCAAGACTGTCCCAGGCCGCGCCACTGTAATCGCGGTCACGGAAATAGTTGCCGTTGTGCCAGTCGCTGCCGGCGAACATCGGATAGCTGCCCTTCTCCTTGGCCAGCAGATCCTCGGGGGCGGTGATGGCACGGCCGAGGTTGATCGACGACAGGTTGCAGACCACGAAGTCGCCCGCGCGGCGGGTGGTGACGATCTGGTCGCCGCTGACGATCTCCTGGATCATCCGCGTCGGGCTCATGTTCTGCAGGATCTCGGTGCAAAGGTTGCTGGAATAGACCATGCCCGCATGCTTGTTCGGGTTCTTCCGGTTCACTTCGTCGCGGTAGAACAGGAACGGGTTGCCGGTTTCCAGCTGGCTGAGCATGATCCGCTTGAACAGGTCGATCGCCTTCACCGTGCGACGGCTGATGCGTTCGTCGGCCACCAGCTCGGCGTAGCGGTCACGGAAACTGCCCTGCCCTCGCTTCTCGTCGTAGAAATCCTGCAGGTACCAGCCCTTGGCCTGCTTCACCTCGTGCGGATCGAACAGGTACCAGTCGRCACGGCGCTCGACGGCCTCCATGAACAGGTCCGGCACGCAGATGGCGGTGAACACATCATGCGCACGCAGGCGCTGGTCGCCGTTGTTCAGGCGCAGGTCCATGAACGCCTCGATGTCGCGGTGCCAGATGTCCAGGTACACCGCCACTGCACCCTTGCGCTGGCCGAGCTGGTCGACCGACACCGCCGTGTTGTTGAGCTGCTTGATCCACGGCACCACGCCGCCGGACGAGTTGGGCACGCCGCGGATCGGCGCGCCACTGCTGCGCACGTACCCCAGGTACGCACCCACGCCCCCACCGTGCTTGGACACGCGGGCGATATCGGTGTTGGAGTCATAGATGCCCTGCAGGCTGTCGTCCACCGTGTCGATGAAGCAGCTCGACAGCTGGCCGCCGACCTTGCCGGCATTGGCCAGGGTCGGCGTGGCCACGGTCATGTACAGGTTGGACAACGCCCAGTACGCCTCGCCCACCAGCTGCATGCGGCGCACGCGGCCGCTCTCACCAGCCCCGCCCTCGTTCTGCATCAGGTACAGGGCAATGGTCAGCCAACGTTCCTGCGGCAGCTCATACACCTCGCGGCTGCGATCGGTAGCCAGGTAGCGCGTGGCCAGCAGGTACAGCCCGTTGTAGGCGAACAGACGATCGCGCTCGGGGTCGATCATCTCGCCGGCCTGCTGCAGCTCTTCCTTCGAATAGCAGCGCAGGATGTCATTGCTGTAGATGCCGCGGTCGGCCAGGCTTTCCTGCAGGCCCACGTAGGAACCGTACTTCAGGCTGACATCGTAGAAGCGGTTGCGGCTGGCGCGCTTGTAAAGCCGGCGCAGATACAGGCGTGCAGCGAACTGTTCCCACTGCGGCGCGACAAGGTCGACGCGCGATTCCGCTTCGCGGATCAGCAGATCCACCAGATCATCGGCACTGATGCTGGGCTTGCGTTCGACCATCGCCAGCACCACGCGGCGATAGTCGGCCACATCCAGCTGCGGCAGGTCGGCGTGGGTGGTGTCGATGCTGCGCAGCAGGCGCGCCGCATCGAACGGCAGGCGACGATTGCCGGCTTCCTTGGTGATCCAGGTCGGCACGCGCTCGCCGCTGGCGCGCATGGCGTCGCCGGCGCCGGCCAGGTCGGCCACGCGGAAGGTACTGTCGGTCATGGTGGTGGAACTCCAGGCTCGTGCGCGCGTCGGCGTCCGATGCCATGGCGGCCCTGCACGCGATACCGGCGCACGGGGCGAACGGGTGAAGTGCCAAGGGGCGGGAACACAGGTCGTCGGCATCTGCCTGCGCCTGCGGCCGGTATCCGGGCCGTGGGGGCGACCTGCGTCCGCACGGTGGCGGCCGCGTCGACACGGCAAGCCTTCAGGGGCGGGCCGCGGGACGTTTGCTGCATGTCCGGCGGCGGCGGCTGACCGGGAGTGACAGCCACAACATAGTGGGGATATTCCGAGCCGTCAACACAAGATGCGGTGATCGCGCGCCAACGCGACCATCGGTCGCAGGATGCCGTGTTGCACGTGCGCGGCC
>NZ_JBFTNR010000190.1:0-5908 GCF_056665995.1 Stenotrophomonas sp. 05L44_2 | reverse complement strand
TGTTGAACGACTGCGAACCGCCACTGACCTGCATCACCGCCAGCGYCYTGCCCTGCGTCGGGCGCACGCTGCCGTCTTCCAGCGGCAGCCAGTCGATCTGGTTCTTGAACACGCCGGTGACCGTGCCGTGGCGCTCCGGGCTGATCCAGACCTGGCCTTCGGACCAGTGCGACCACGCGCGCAGGCGCTGCACTTCAGGGTGATCGGCGCCGACGCTGTCGAGCATGGGCAACGCATGCGGATCGAACACCCGGGTCTCGCAGCCGAGGTGGCGCAGCAGGCGCTCGGCCTCCAGCGCCAGCTTGCGGCTGAACGACTGCGGGCGCAGCGAGCCATACAGCAGCAGGATCCGCGGCGGGTGTGCGCGGCCGGCGCCCAGCAGGGTCGGGTCGGGCTGGGGAAGCGAGGCTTCGACCAGATTCGGAAGGGTGGCGCTTGCGATGGATTCATTCATTCGACTATTCTAGAAATATGGAAACGAAGAATGCAATCACCGCCCTTACCGCCCTGGGCCATGCCACCCGCCTGGCCGCGTTCCGGCTGCTGGTCGAAGCCGGCCCGGCCGGACGCATGGCCGGTGACATCGCCGCCGCCCTGCAGGTGCCGCCGGCCACGCTCAGCTTCCACCTGAAGGAGCTGCTGCAGGCCGGGCTGGTCGAGAGCGAGAGCCAGGGCCGCAATGTCTGCTACCGCGCCAACTTCAGCGCGATGACCGGCCTGATCGACTACCTCACCCACAACTGCTGCGCAGGCTCGCCCGATCCTGCCTGCAGCCCCACCTCCCCTGATTGCGCCTGCTGACCGGAGATCTGCTTCGTGACCACCCAACGCGTCCTGTTCCTGTGCACGGGCAATTCCGCCCGCAGCGTCCTTGCCGAAGCCACGCTGCGGGCGTGGGCCGGTCATCGCTTCGAGGTCTTCAGCGCCGGCAGCCAGCCCACCGGCGAGGTCAATCCGTTCGCACTTGCGCAATTGCAGGCCGAGGGCATTGCAACGGCAGGCCTGCGCAGCAAATCGTGGGACGAGTTCGCCGGCGGCGCGCCGATGGACCTGGTGATCACGGTCTGCGATGCCGCGGCCGCCGAGGCATGCCCGGTGGTGTTCGGCGATTTCGTGCGCGCGCACTGGGGCCTGCCTGATCCGGCCGCCGTTGATGGCAGCGCGGAGGACAAGGCGGCTGCGTTCGCGCAGGCCCACGCCATCGTCAAGGCACGGTTGCTGGCCCTGCTGGCATTGCCCGCAGACACATGGTCCGACCGCGGGCCGTTGAAAGATGCGCTGGATCGCATGGGTTTCGTGCAGCCCGGGGACGGCCAGGCGTGAGCGCACCGGCACCGATGGGATTGTTCGAGCGTTACCTGACCCTGTGGGTGGCGCTGTGCATCGTGGCCGGCACCCTGCTTGGCCACGCGCTGCCGCAGCCTTTCGCTGCGCTGGCGTCGGCAGAGGTGGCCAAGGTCAACCTGCCCATCGCGGTGCTGATCTGGCTGATGATCATCCCGATGCTGCTGCGGGTCGATTTCAGTGCGATGCGCCAGCTCGGCCAGCACTGGAAAGGCATCGGCGTAACGCTGTTCATCAACTGGGCAGTCAAGCCTTTCTCGATGGCGTTGCTGGGCTGGTTCTTCCTGCGCCACGTGTTCGCCGACGCGCTGCCCGCCGCGCAGATCGACAGCTACATCGCCGGGCTGATCCTGCTGGCAGCAGCGCCCTGCACCGCGATGGTCTTCGTGTGGAGCAACCTGTGCCGCGGCGATGCCAATTTCACCCTCAGCCAGGTGGCGTTGAACGACGCGATCATGGTGGTGGCCTATGCACCGGTGGTAGCGCTGCTGCTGGGCCTGTCGGCGATCAGCGTGCCATGGGACACGCTGCTGCTGTCGGTGTCGCTGTACATCATCGCACCGGTGCTGGTGGCCGCACTGCTGCGGCGCTGGATGCTGGCCCGTCGCGGCCAGGCTGGCCTGCAGTCCGCGCTGCGCACGCTGGGCCCGGTCTCGCTGCTGGCCCTGCTGCTGACGCTGGTACTGCTGTTCGGCTTCCAGGGCGAGCAGATCGTTCGGCAGCCGCTGGTCATCGCCATCCTGGCGGTGCCGATCCTGATCCAGGTCTACTTCAACTCCGGGCTGGCCTACCTGCTCAACCGGCGCCTGGGTGTTGCCCACTGCGTGGCCGGTCCCTCGGCGCTGATCGGCGCCAGCAACTTCTTCGAACTGGCCGTGGCCACCGCCGTGGGCCTGTTCGGCGTGCATTCCGGCGCGGCGCTGGCGACCGTGGTCGGCGTGCTGATCGAAGTACCGGTGATGCTGTCGGTGGTGCGCATCGTCAATGCATCGCGCGGTTGGTACGAGCGGCGCTGAGGCAAGCACGCACCGCGCAGGTCGCCCAGGCTGCCGACGCCATCGCTCTCAACATCCACTTCACCCGTGATGGGATTCGATGGCCGGACAGGAGCTCCTGCTGCAGCGCCCGGTCGGTTGGGGCAAGGGCATACCGCCCTGCATGGTTGTTGATCATCCCCCGCCCTGCCCACCCTGAGGACGTTGCCGTGGACACATCACTTCACTCCCTTGCGAAGCTGGCCGCCCGCGTATTGCTGATGCTGCTGTTCCTGGTATCGGGCCTGGGCAAGCTGTCCGACCCGGCGGCAACACAGGGCTACATGGCGGCGATGGGTCTTCCCGGCATCCTGTTGTGGCCGACCATCCTGTTCGAGATCGGCACGGCCCTGTGCATCCTGCTCGGTTTCCAGACCCGGGCAGTAGCCGCGGTGCTGGCCGCCTTCAGCCTGGTCACGGCCTTCATCTTCCACCACCAGCTCGCCGACCCGGTGCAGCAGATCATGTTCCTGAAAAATCTGGCCATCGCCGGCGGCTTCCTGCTGCTGGCCTGCAGCGGGCCTGGCCGCTTCAGCGTGGACGCCAGGCGCGGCAAGCCCTGAGCCGGGCAAAGCGCGGCATCCCGCCGCCCTGCCCTTGCCTCAGCGACCCTTGGGCGGGGCCGTCGAACCCCGCAGCATCACGCTGAAATCCAGCGTCTGCTGAAGCGGTACATCGACCTGTTCGATGATGGCGAGCAGCAGGTTGACCGCGCGCTCACCGATCTCCCGCATCGGTTGCCTGATGGTCGTCAACGGAGGCGTGAGGTAACGCGATGACGCCAGGTCGTCGAAGCCGACGATGGAGACGTCATCCGGCACGCGGATGCCCAGGTCACGGCAGGCTGCCAGCGCACCCAGCGCCATCTGGTCGCTGAAGCAGAAGATCGCGGTGGGTGCGGTTGCGGGCGGCAGCAGCGCCATCGCGGCCGCATGGCCGGACTCCACGGAAAAGTCACCCGGCACGACGCTGAGGTGGCGCAGGCGGCCACGCGCCCTGCCGGCGGCGCGCACGCCTTCCAGCCGTTGCGTGTGCAGGGGATTGTCGGGCGGTCCGCCCACCACAGCGATCCGCTCGTGCCCCAGTCCGTACAGGTGCTCCATCACAGCGCGCGCGGCGGCCGCGTTGTCGATGTGGACGCTGGGGATGCCCAGCGCGGGATCGAATTCGCATCCATTGACCACCGGTGCAGCGGTACCTCGTTGCTGGACAATTTCGCGCGCCGTCGGCGGCAGGCGATGCCCCAGCACGATCAGACCATCGGCCTCGTTGCGCCGGAGCATCTGCGCGTAGCGCTCCTCGCGCTCGGGCAGGTTCTGGGTGTCGCCCAGCAGTACGGCGTAGCCAACGGCCTGCGCCGCATCCTCCGCGCCCTGCAGGATCTGCGCGAAGAACGGGTTGGCGATGTCCGGCACGGTGACCAGGATCTTGCCGCTGCGCTGGGTCTTGAGTGTCCTGGCCACCGTGTTGGGCACGTAGCCCAGCGCAGCAGCGGCCTGCTCGATGCGCGCGCGAGTAGCCGGCAGCACTYTGTCCGGCCGGGAAAGCGCTCGCGACACCGTGCCTGCGGAGACGCCGACGTGCCTTGCGATGTCGTAGATGGTGGCCATGGCGCTACCTCTTCCTTTCGCTGTGCAGTGCACAACGGGTCTTTCGAATGCCCCTGCTAGGATAATGCAATCGATTGCATCGAGGGCGAATCAACGTGAAGACGCTCAAGGGTCCAGCGCTGTTCCTGGCGCAGTTCATCGGCGACACACCACCCTTTGATCGGCTGGACACGCTGGCCGGATGGGCCGCGGGGCTGGGCTATTCTGGCGTACAAGTGCCGACCAGCGCGCCCCACCTGTTCGATCTGGCCGAGGCGGCGCGCAGCCAGGCGTACTGCGACGATGTCAGCGGCATGCTGGGCGGACATGGCCTGCAGATCACCGAGCTGTCCACCCACCTGCAGGGGCAGCTGGTTGCCGTCCATCCGGCCTATGACAGCCTGTTCGACGGATTCGCGCCGCCGGACAAGCGTGGCGATCCGGCCGCCCGCCAGGCCTGGGCGGTGCAGCAGCTGCTGCTGGCCGCCAAGGCCAGCCAACGCCTGGGGCTGACCGCGCATGCCACATTCTCCGGCGCACTGGCCTGGCCTTACTTCTATCCCTGGCCGCAGCGGCCACCCGGGCTGGTGGACGAAGCCTTCGCCGAACTCGGCCGACGCTGGCGCCCGATCCTGGATGCCTTTGACGCCTGCGGCGTGGACCTGTGCTTCGAGATCCATCCCGGCGAGGACCTGCATGACGGCGCGACCTTCGAGCGCTTCCTCGACGTGGTGGACCACCATCCCCGCGCGAAAATCCTGTACGACCCCAGCCACCTGCTGCTGCAGCAGATGGACTACCTCGGCTTCATCGACCGTTACCACGATCGCATCAGCATCTTCCACGTCAAGGACGCGGAATATCACTCCAGTGCCAGTAGTGGCGTGTATGGCGGCTACCAGGACTGGATCGATCGTCCGGGCCGATTCCGATCACTCGGCGATGGGCAGATCGACTTCAAGGCGATCTTCTCGAAATTCGCCCAGTACGACTTCCCCGGCTGGGCAGTGCTGGAATGGGAGTGCTGCCTGAAGCACCCGGAAGACGGTGCACGGGAAGGAGCCACCTTCATCCGCGACCACATCATCCGCGTGACCGAACGCGCCTTCGACGACTTTGCCGACAGCGGCACCGATCCCGGATCACTGCGCCGCATGCTCGGGATCTGAGACATCACTGCCTGGGAGGGCAAGCCATGACGCACACCATGTCGCGCTTGGGCGCGATGATGTTTCTGCAGTTCTTCATCTGGGGGGCATGGTTCGTCACCCTGGGAACCTATCTGGTGCAGGGCCCGCTGCAGGCCAGCGCAAGCCAGGTGGCGACGGCCTTCCTCAGCCAGTCCATCGGTGCCATCGTCGCGCCTTTCCTGGTTGGCTTGATCGCTGACCGCTACTTCGCGGCGCAGCGCATCCTTGCGGTCCTGCACCTGGCTGGCGCAGTACTGATGTGGCTGGCGTCCACCGCAACCAGCTTCAGCATGTTCTCCGCCTGCGTCATGGGCTACATGCTGCTGTTCATGCCGACGCTGGCACTGGCCAACAGCGTGGCGATGCGGCACATGCAGTCGCCCGAGAAACAGTTCCCGCTGGTGCGGGTGGCCGGCAGCGTCGGCTGGATCGTGGCAGGCGTGCTGATCGGCTGGCTGGGCTGGGAACAGGCGCACCGGCTCGAGCTGACCTTCCGGATGGCGGCGATGGCGTCGCTGGCGCTGGGCCTGTATGCGTTCACCCTGCCGCACACCCCGCCGCTGGCACAGCAGCGCGACGCCGGCCTGGGACAGATCCTGGGGCTGGATTCGCTGCGCCTGCTGAAGTCACGCTCGTACCTGGTGTTCTTCCTTGCGTCCATCGCGATCTGCATCCCGCTGGCGTTCTACTACAACTTCACCAACCCGTATCTCAACGATCTGGGCGTGCGCTCAACGATCTGGGCGTGCGC
>NZ_JBFTNR010000189.1:0-6475 GCF_056665995.1 Stenotrophomonas sp. 05L44_2 | reverse complement strand
GTTCGGGCGTGGCATCGGTGGCCACGTCGAAATCCTTGGGTTGGCCATTGACCAGCAGATCGCGCACTGCGCCGCCGACAAGGTAGGCGCCGAAGCCGGCATCGCGCAGTCGATAAAGCACGCGCAAAGCGTTCGGGCTGATGTCCTTGCGGGAGATCGTGTGCTGGTCGCGCGGGATGACGCGCAGGCTGAACGGTGATGTAGCAGAGGAAATGATGTTGGCGCTTCCGGTTGAAGTTTCGGGATTGCCCAATGGCATCGAGGTGCATATACTAGCGCTCCTGCACCGGCAGCGACACACTGCTCCCTTCGTCTAGTGGTTAGGACGTGGCCCTCTCAAGGCTAAAACAGGGGTTCGAGTCCCCTAGGGAGCACCAGTCGCCGCAGCAGGAACCGAAAAAGCCCGCCTTGTGCGGGCTTTTCTGTTTTCCGGAATCGTGTCGCCGACTGGGCTGGTCGCTTGAGCGCCTCCTTGTTCCTGCGAGGGAGGGGGCGGGCCACCCTGTCCTGGACACGCAAAAGCCCATCCATGGTGGTCGATGGCGCCATCCATGAACAGGGAGGCGCTGAAACTCAGGCCAAGCCATCAGCCTTCCATCTGCTCCAGCTCTTTGCCCTTGGTCTCGCGCACGTAGCGGACGACGAAGATGATCGAGAGGATCGCGGCCACGGTGTAGATGCCGTACGCACCGGCCAGGCCGATGCCGGCCAGCAGCATCGGGAAGGTCACGGTGATCGCGAAATTCGAGGTCCACTGCGCCGCACCGGCCACGGCCAACGCCGGGCCGCGGATCTGGTTCGGGAACATCTCGCCCAGCATCACCCACATCACCGGGCCCCACGACATGTTGAAGAACACCACATAGACGTTGGCCGCTACCAGCGCCAACCGGCCCATGCCGTCGGACAGCTGCAGGCGCCCCTCGGCCAGGCTGCCGCTGGCGAAGGCCACCACCATCAGCACCAGGGCCACCGACATGCCGACCGAACCGACCCACAGCAGCGGCTTGCGGCCGATGCGATCGATCAGCACCACCGTCAGCAGGCAGGCGCCGATGCTCAGCGCACCGGACAGGACGTTGATCAGCAGCGCATCGCTTTCCGAGAAACCCACCGCCTGCCACAGCACCGCGCCGTAATAGAACACCACATTGATGCCGACCAGCTGCTGGAACATCGCCAGGCCGATGCCGACCCAGACGATGGGGCGCAGCTTGCCGGTGGCCTTGTTGATCAGGTCGCCGAATCGCGGCTTGTGCTGGTCCTGGGCCAGGCTTGCTTCGATCTCGGCCTGCTTGTTCACCGCGGCACGTTCGCCGTACAACCGGCCAAGCACCGCCCTCGCCTGCGCCTGCCGGCCCTTCATCACCAGGAAGCGCGGGCTTTCCGGGATCACCAGCAACAACAGCAGGAACAGCAGCGACGGCAGTGCCTGCATCCAGAACATCCAGCGCCAGGCTTCCTGCCCCAGCCAGAGCGGCTCGGTCGACGCACCCGCCGCCCGAGCCAGCAGATAGTTGCTGAGGAACGCTGCGAACAGGCCGCAGATGATCGCCATCTGCTGCACGGTCGCCAGCCGGCCGCGATAGCGCGCAGAGGCGACTTCGGCGATGTAGGCCGGCGACATCACGCTGGCCGCACCGACAGCGAACCCGCCGAGCACGCGTGCGCAGACGAACAACCAGGAGGCATGTGCAGCGCCGGCGCCCAGCGCCGACACCAGGAACATCACGGCCGCCACGATCAGCACGCCGCGACGTCCCAGCCGATCGCCAAGCCAACCGGCCACGAACGCCCCGATCGCGCACCCCAGCAGCATCGAGGCGACCTCGAAGCCGAGCGCGGCCTCGCTGGAGTTGAAGGCCTGGCGCAGGCCATCGACGGTGCCATTGATGACGCCACTATCGAAGCCGAACAGGAACCCGCCGAGGGTGGCGGCGCAACTGATCAGGACGATGAAGGCAGTGTTCTCACCGCCGTTGGAAGCGGCACCGGGCTGGACTGGCGACATGAAGGATCCTGCAAGGAAGGGGCCGACCGAAGCGGGCCGGCGGCCCTGGCAGCGTCGCACAGGGCGGGCACGCCGCCAAATGGGTCTTCGGGCCACCCATCCGCCCCACTTTCACACGGCAACCGACACCGGGGGCCAACCTGTTCTAGAATTGGCAGGTTCAGAAAGCGATTCGCCCCCTACCCATGCCATTTGTCGTCACCGAAAACTGCATCAAGTGCAAACACACCGATTGCGTGGAAGTGTGTCCCGTGGATTGCTTCCACGAAGGCCCGAACTTCCTGGTGATCGACCCGGACGAGTGCATTGACTGCACCCTCTGCGAACCCGAGTGCCCGGTCAACGCGATCTTCCCGGAAGACGATGTTCCCGCCGGCCAGGAAGGTTTCGTCGCCCTCAATGCAGAACTGGCGAAGGAATGGCCGGTGCTGACCGTGCGCAAGGACCCGCCGGCCGACGCCGGTGAGTGGGATGGCAAGCCGGACAAGCTGAAGCTGCTGGAGCGCTGAGGCGCAGGCACCATGGCTCTGGTAGCTGCCAACCTTGGTTGGCACAAAAGCGCCGGCCAAGGTCGGCCTCTACCACGGCAGGTGCGAACCAGCAGGCAATGAAAAGGGCGCCCARGGCGCCCTTTTCCGTTCTGGCCYTGGTAGCTGCCAACCTTGGTTGGCRCAAAGGCGCCGACCAAGGTCGGCCCCTACCACGGCAGGTGCGAACCCGCAGGCAATGAAAAGGGCGCCCAGGGCGCCCTTTTCCGTTCTGGCCCTGGTAGCTGCCAACCTTGGTTGGCACAAAGGCGCCGACCAGGGCCGGCGTCTACCACGGCAGGTGCGAACCAGCAGGCTCCGCACCCGCCCAACCGGCCATTACGGGGCCAGCTTGGCCTTCAGCGCGGCAATCAGCTTCACCGGGGCTTCGGCGGTGGCCGGCAGGCCACGCGGGTCGACCGCGGAGATGTAGGCACCGGCGTCGACGGCGACCACGCGGACCAGGAAGTTGCTGCCTTCATAGGCCACGTCGTACGAACCCAGCAGCTGCGCGCGGGTAGCGATGGTCAGGCCTTCCACGCCTTCCAGCGCGGTACCGACCTTGGCGAAGGCTTCATCCTTGCTGCCGGCAATGGTGAAACCGGTGGCGCTGACGGCGGGGGCAGCGGCGGCCGGGGTGGCCGGCTTGGTCGCCGAGCTCAGGGTCGGCACCTGGTTGTTGCCGGCGCCTGCCGGCAGGTTCAGGTCCGGCGGCACTTCCAGCGGACGCACTTCCGGGGCCAGAGCGTAGTCGCCCTTGACGCCACGCTTGAAGCAACCGGTGGTGCCGGCTGCGGTGGCCACGGCAAGGAGCGCGAAGGACAGCACGCGGACGGCGGAAACGGATTGGCGCATGTGAATCTCCTGGATCAGACCAAGACGGAAGGTCAGTGGCTGGAAAGGGCTTCGAGGGCGGCGATATCGCCGGCGAGATGGTCGGCGGCAGGCGCGTGTGCGGCCGAAAGCGGCAGCAGCGGCAGGCGCAGATCGTGACCGATGCCGATCCGACGCAACAGCGCCTTGACCGGAATCGGGTTGGATTCGACACCGCAGAAGTCATGGAACGGCTGCAGGCGAGCGTCCCAGGATTCAACGGCTTCATGGTCGCGGGCAGCGGCCAGGTCGCACATCCGGCGATAGGCGCCGGGCAGCACGTTGGAACCGACCGAGATCAGACCGTCCATGCCGGCCTGGATCGAACGTGCGGCCGTGCCGTCATCGCCGGTGAGCACGGCAAAGGTCGGGCTGCGCAGGTCAAGCAGTGCCCGCACGCGGCCGGTATCGCCCACCGCTTCCTTGATGCCGACGATGTTCGGATGGCTGGCGAGCTCGGCCACGGTCTCCGGCAGCATGTCGCAGCCGGTGCGGCCGGGCACGTTGTACAGCACCACCGGCACTCCGGCCTGGTCGGCGACCGCGCGGTAATGCGCGATCAGGCCAGCCTGGGTCGGCCGCACGTACGGCGGGGTGACCACCAGCGCGTGGGTGGCGCCAAGCGCGGCAGCACGGCGGGTCTGCTCGATGGTTTTGGCGGTGCCGGACAGGCCGGTACCGGCCAGGACCGGAACGCGGCCGGCGATGCGTTCGACCGCGCTGGCCAGCAGCTGGTCGTACTCCGCATCGGACAGGGTGGCTGCCTCGCCGGTGGAGCCGGCAACGACAACGCCTTGGACGCCGCCCTCCAGCTGCAGGTGCAGCAGGCGCTGCCAACCGTCGGGGTCGAGTGCGCCGTCGGCCCGGAAGGGGGTCGCCAGCGCGGTGATGAGGCCGGAAAGGGACAAGGACGTGCTGCTCTTGGCTGGGGAGGGAAAACGTCCGCCACGGAAGGGCGCGGGCGTTCTGAATGTTACTTGCGGCGCGAAAGCACGGGCAAGTATGCTGGACACCGGTGGATCCCCGCCTCTGGCGGGCATTCAGACTAACGCATGCATTACCCGGAATCGCCTTGACCGACACCACCCCGCGCCCAGCGCCGAGCGAAAACCACCTCCTGATCAACGCCTATACGACGCATCCGGAGTCCCCCCTGTTGTCCGTCACCCGCCGCATCGCCGACAGCGGGTGCAATCTGGTGGATGCACGCCTGGCCACCGTGGGCCGCGATGTCTCGGTGACCGCGCTGGCCACCGGCTCCTGGGATTCGGTCGCCAAGCTGGAAGCGATGCTGACCCGGCTCGAGCGCGAGGAAGGCCTGAAGCTGGTGTGGTATCGCACCGAAGCCAAGCAGGCGCAGTCCAACCTGCTGCCGTACATCGTCGAGGTGATCGCCGCCGACAAGCCGGGCATCCTGTTCCAGTTGGCCGATTTCTTCGACCGCCAGGGCATCACCATCGAGACCCTGCAGAGCACGCGCTACCGCGCCATGCAGACCGGTGCGGAAATGTTCAGCGCACAGGTCACCATCGGCGTGCCGGCCAACATGCATATCGCCGCCCTGCGCGATGATTTCCTCGAGTTCTGCGACCACTTGAACCTGGACGCGATCATGGACCCGATGAAGTTCTGATTGAAACCCTGATTCTTCGCGCGCTCCTCACGGGCGCGTGGCGTTTCATGCAATTGTCGTAGAAAGAACCCAGGCTCGACAGAAGGACCTCATGAACAACGGCGATACCCTGGACAGCACCACCCTTTCCCTGCCGCTGGCGCTGTCCGGCGGCGCCCAGGCCACCCTCGGCGATTACGCCGGCCAGTGGCTGGTGCTGTACTTCTACCCCAAGGACAGCACCCCGGGCTGCACCACCGAGGGCATCGACTTCAACGCACTGCTGCCCGACTTCAGGAAAGCGGGCGCGGTCGTGCTTGGCGTCTCCCGCGACTCGGTGAAGTCCCACGACAACTTCTGTGCCAAGCAGGGCTTCGCGTTCCCGCTGGTCAGTGATGCCGACGAAGCGCTGTGCAGCGCCTTCGACGTGATCAAGATGAAGAACATGTACGGCAAGCAGGTACGTGGCATCGAGCGCAGCACCTTCCTGATTTCCCCCGACAGCCGCATCGTGCAGTCATGGCGCAAGGTCAAGGTCGCCGGCCATGCCGACGCCGTCCTCGCCGAACTGAAGGCCAATCAGTCCAAGTGAGTCCCATCGCCCACTTTGTCCGCCACCACCCTGCCCTGCAGCAGGCCGTGGTGGTTTTTCCCTGTCCGTAACCAGGAACCGATGATGACCCGAGGCAAGCGCATCTACGTGCTGGATACCAACGTGCTGATGCACGATCCCACCGCGCTGTTCAAATTCGAGGAGCACGATGTCTACCTGCCCATGCAGGTGATCGAGGAGCTGGACAACGGCAAGAAGGGCACGACCGAAGCGAGCCGCAATGCCCGCCAGGTCAGCCGCTTCCTCAACGAGCTGGTGCAGGCTTCGGGCCTGGACAACCTGGCCGAGGGCATTCCGCTGCAGCGGCCGCAGGGCCTGCAGCTGCGCGGCAAGCAGAGCGTGGGCCTGCTGCGCTTCCAGACCAGCCATTTCGACGCGGGCAAGAGCTTTGGCAAGGTCATCCCGGACAACGCCATCCTCGGCGCGATCCTGGCGCTGAAGGAAGAAACGCCGGAGATCCCGGTGGTGTTCGTCTCCAAGGACATCAACCTGCGCATCAAGGCGGCCATCGCCGGCATCGTCTCGGAAGACTACGAGAACGACCGCGCGCTGGACGATTTCAGCCTGCTCTACACCGGCGCCACCGAGCTGCCGGAAGACTTCTGGAAGCGCCACGGCGAGGATCTGCGCAGCTGGAGCGACAAGGGCCGCACGCACTACGAAATCCTCGCCCAGGACGGCGAAGAGTGGTACCCGAACCAGTACGTGTACCTGCCGGGCGAAGACGAAGTCGAGCTGCGCGTCAGCAGGATCGTCGGCGATGGCAAGGTGGTGTTGTCGCTGGTCGATGACTTCCGCCACGGCAGCCATGCCGTGTGGGGCATCAGCGCGCGCAACCG
>NZ_JBFTNR010000188.1:0-5931 GCF_056665995.1 Stenotrophomonas sp. 05L44_2 | reverse complement strand
AACATGCGCTGCTCGTGGACGTAATAGTCCGGGCGGCAGGTGGCGAACTCGCGCGACCAGTCGATGGCATAGCCCAGCGACTTCAGCTGGCTGCGCATGTGGTCGATGTTCTTGTAAGTCCAGGCGGCCGGCGCGGTCTTGTTCTTGATCGCGGCGTTTTCCGCTGGCAGGCCGAACGCGTCCCAGCCCATCGGCTGCAGGACGTTGTGGCCGGTCATGCGCTTGTAGCGGCTGATCACGTCGCCGATCGTGTAGTTGCGCACGTGGCCCATGTGCAGCGCACCGGACGGATACGGAAGCATCGACAGGCAGTAGTACTTCGGCTTGTCCGAGGCTTCATCGACCTCGAAGGCACGGGTAGCATCCCAGTACTGCTGGGCGGCGGATTCAACCTGCTGCGGATCGTAAACGTTGGGTTCGACGCTGGTCATGTAACACGCGGTTGCGGCGGCAAAGCGGTACAGCGTACCGCAGTGCGGCAAATGGCTCCAATCCTGCCTGCCGCACCGGCGCGCGGCGTGGCTGCGGGAAGCGTCTCAGCGCCCGCGCGACAGAGGCAGGGCCAGGGCCAGCCAGAGCGCCCAGCAGGCAAAGGCCAACCGCTGCGCCAGCGCCGCCGGCAGTACCCCCGGCAGGCCGAACGCCAGCAGACCGGCACCGATTCCGCAGGCCAGCGTCAGCAGTCCCAGCCTGCGCCCGCCGGAATGCCGCAGCCGCGCCGCGCCCAGCATCACGCTGCCGGCGACAAAGGCCAGTGCCCAGACCATCCACACGCTGGCGTGCAGCTTGCTGGCAGGGCCCTGCATGCCCATCTGGTCTTCGAAATCCAGCGGCAGCAGGCCCATCGCGATGAAGGCGAGACCGGCCAGTAGCAGCATCTGGCTGCCCACGCGTGCCGTCCAGGCGGCGTCCACCGACAGCTGCCGGCGCAGGCGCTCGGCCACGACCACCGCCAGTGCACCCGGCAGCACCAGGCCCAGCAGGTTGAAGCCCAGCGCATGGGGGATGCCGTGCGCGCCCAGCCAGGTCACCGGATGCATCGCCTGCGAATAGTCCGGCAGGGCCGCACCGAAGCCGGCCACCGACAGCACGAACAGGGCTGCGGCGAGCATGCCTACCCAACGATCCAGCCGAACCACGGACATTGCAGCCACTCTTCAGGAGAACATCAGGCCATTGTCACGGCAGCCGGCACCTGCGCCAAGCCGTCCGCGATTTCATGGGGGGCGTGACCGCAGGGTTGAGACCGGCAAGGTTCGTCACCATAGAATCGGTCTCCAGATGCCGAACGATGCCCCATGACCGAGACGACCTACGTATTCGATGCCACCACTGCCACCTTCGAGGCGGAAGTGCTGCAGAAGTCGCTGCAGACGCCGGTCCTGGTGGATTTCTGGGCGACCTGGTGCGAGCCGTGCAAGACCCTCGGCCCGATGCTGGAGAAGCTGGCCGGCGAATACAACGGCGCGTTCGAGCTGGCCAAGGTCGACGTGGACAAGGAACAGCAGATCGCGGCGGCCTTTCAGATCCGTTCGGTGCCCACCGTGTTCCTGGTCAAGGGTGGACAGCTGGTGGACGGCTTCCCCGGCGCCCTGCCGGAAGGCCAGCTGCGTGAATTCCTGGCCCAGCACGGCGTTGTGCCGGCTGACGTCGGCGACACCATCGCCGAAGACGAAGCGCCGCTGGACCCGCAGGCGCAGGTCGACGTGCTGCGCGCGCAGATCGCCGCCGAGCCGGACAAGGATGAGCTGAAGCTCGACCTGGCCCTGGCGCTGCTGCAGGTCGGCGGCGTGGACGAGGCCGCTACCCTGATCGATGCACTGCCCGCCAACCTGGCCACCGACGACCGCGCCGTGCGTGGCCGCGCCCGGCTCTCCTTCGCCGCCGCGCTGAAGGATGCCCCGCCCGCCGAGGAGCTGGATGCGCGCATCGCCGCCGACGGCAAGGATCTGCAGGCACGCCACCTGCGGGGTGTGCAGCAGCTGCTGGCCGGCGAGGACGAAGCTGCGCTGGAACAGTTCCTGGAGATGCTGCGGATCGACCGCAGTTTCCAGGAAGGACTGCCGCGCAAGGCCCTGATCGATGCGTTCAACGTCATCGCCGATGAAGACCTGGTCGGCCGTTCGCGGCGCCGGATGGCCTCCCTGCTGTTCTGAACGGCACCGGCATCGTTCAGAATCCCTGCACTGAACGCGGGCAATAATGCCCGCGATGGTGGCCCCCAGGGTCGCCACGATCCGTTCGGGGGGATGAGGTCGGGGCCATGGGGTCTTGCTGCTGCGCCCCCGCTTTGCCGGGACAGCTATCCGTGACCGTTGGCCGCTCGTCGTCTTTCATCAAGTATTTCCTGCGCACACTGCTGTGCGCCCTCTGCCTGTGGCCGGCGCTTGCCGGCGCGCAGGACTGGAACTACCGGGTCCGCCCCGGCGATACCCTGTGGGATCTCGGCGCGGCCTACCTCAAGCCCAGCATCGGCTGGCAGCAGCTGCAGCAGCACAACCGCATCGACAACCCGTACCGGCTGCCGCCGGGTGAACTGCTGCGCTTCCCGATCGGCTGGCTGCGCGTTGAGCCCGCCCCGGCGCGGGTACTGGCCGTGCGTGGGCAGGTTGAACTGAGCGCGGCCGATGGCAGCAGCAGCCGCGCCGTGCGCGCAGGCGAACAGCTGCACATCGGTGACGCGATCCAGACCAAGGCCGATTCCAGCATCACCCTTGAGTTCGCCGATGCGTCGCGCTTGCAGCTGCGCGAATACTCACGCCTGCGCCTGGACCAGCTCAGCCGCTATGGCCGCACCGGCATGGTCGATACCCGCCTGCGCCTGCAGCAGGGGCGCGCCAGCAACCGGGTAACCCCTGCGCGCGGGCCGGCCTCGCGCTACATCATCGATGCCCCCACGGCCACCAGCAGCGTGCGCGGCACCGTGTTCCGGGTCAGCGCCGGCGATGATGCCCATGCCGGTGCCACCGAAGTACTGGAAGGCAAAGTGCAGGTCGGCAACCCGCATGGCCAGCATCTGGTGCACCCCGGCCAGGCCAGCCGCAGCGCGGGCAGCGGAACGGCGCCCGAAACGGTTTCCGGTTTGCTGCCGGCACCGCGCCTGCGTGCCGATGCGACCCGCCTGGGAGCCCTGCCGGCCCAGCTCGCGTGGGAGCCGGTGACCGGCGCCGGTCACTACCGGGTCGAAGTGGTGCAGGCCGCCACCCCGGAAATCCTGTTGTTTGCCGCCGACACCGCCGACACCCGGCTGCTGATCGGCGAGCTGCCGCCAGGAACGCTGCGCCTGCTGCTGCGCGCAGTGGATGCACAGGGTGTGGAAGGCCTGGATGCCAGCGAGGATTTCGTCCTCGACGACCAGCCGCCACCGCCGCTGACCATTTCTCCGCTGCAGGGACAGTCGGTCAACAGCGACCGTCCCCGCTTCCACTGGAGCCAGGCGCCCGGTGCCAGCAGCAGCGTGCTGCAGGTGGCTGACGAGCCGCAGTTCCTGCAGCCGCTGCGCGAGCAGAGCACCGGCGGCACCGACCTGCGCCTGGGCCAGCCGCTGCCTCCCGGCCAGTACTACTGGCGAGTCGCTTCGCGTGATGACCAGGGCCACCAGGGTCGCTACGGCCAGGCACTGACGCTGCAACTGACCGATGAACCGGTGAACCCGGCACTACAACCGCCTGAAGCCACCGATGGCGAGCTGACCCTGCGCTGGCAGGCGGGAAGCGACGGGCAGCGCTACCGCGTGCAGGTCGATCGCCGCGGCGACTTCAGCGCGCCGCTGCTCGATACCACCGTCGACCAACCGCAGGTCAGTTTCAAGCGCCCGTGGCGCGGCACGCTGCACATCCGCGTGCAGTACATCGATGACGACGGCCATGCTGGCCCGTTCTCGCCCGCCCAGCAGGTCAAGCTGCCGTGTCGCCTGTGCTACGGCGCCAGCGGTGGTGCCCTGCTGCTGTGGCTGTTGCTGTGAGGCGCTCGCCGCTGCCGTGGTCGCGACGGATCCTGCTGGCCCTGCTGGCGGGTGTAGCGACGGCGGTGGTCAGCCATGGCCAGTGGCTGTGGCGGCAGGACGAAAGCGCGTACGACCTGATGGTCGGCAGCTGGGATTACCGCCCCGACCCCAGCGTGCTGATCGTGGCCATCGACGAAGGCAGCCTGCAGCAGCTGGGCCAGTGGCCGTGGCCGCGCTCGATGCATGCCCGCCTGCTGGACCGCTTGACCGACGCCGGTGCCGAGCGCGTCGCGCTGGACCTCATGCTGTCCGAGCCCGATCGTCGCGATGCGCGCCAGGATGCCGAGCTGGCAGCGGCGATCCGTCGCAACGGCCACGTGGTGCTGCCGGTGCTGGCCGCGCCTGCCGCTGGCGACCGCATGGCCGAGGAAATGCTGCCGATCCCGCTGATTGCCGCCAGCGCCGCCGCCCTCGGCCACAGTGACGTTGAAGTCGACGGCGATGGTGTCGCCCGTGGGGCCTACCTGCACGCCGGCATCGGCCAGGCGCACTGGCCGGCACTCGGCCTGGCGTTGACCGGCCTGCCGCCGCAACGCGCACAGGGCCTGCCCGACCCCGACCCGGCGCTGGACTCGCCCTATCAATGGCGCCGCAATGATTACGTGCGCGTGCGTTATGCCGGGCCACCGGAACGCTTGCCGCAGGTGTCCTACGCCGATGTGCTGGAAGGGCGCGTGGATGCCTCGATGCTGCGTGGCAGGCGCATCGTGGTGGGCATGACGGCCAGCGGCATCGCCCTCCGCCTGTTGACACCCACCACCCGCGAATACTGGATGAGCGGCAGCGAGTACCAGGCCAACATCGCCTCGATGCTGCTGCAGGACAAGCAGATCAACGTGCTGCCCCGCGCCTGGCAGGACGCCCTGGCCGGCCTGCTGGTGGCCATGTGCGTGCTGCTGCTCGGGCTGCGCCTGCCCTGGGTGGTTGCGCTGTGCTCGCTGCCGGCCGCGCCGCTGCTGAGCTGGCTGCTGCTGCGCACCGGCAGCCTCTGGTGGGCGCCGGCCAGCGCCCTGCTCGGCGTCGTGCTGGTGCTGACSGCGTGGGCGACCTGGCGSATCGCCTCCTGGCACCGCCAGGCCAACCGYGATGCGCTGACCGGACTGGGCAACCGMCTGCGCTTCGARCAGTCGCTGCAACAGGAATGCGATGCGGCRCGCCGCAGTGGCAAGCCACTGACCCTGGCCCTGATCGACGTCGACCACTTCAAGCACCACAACGATCGTCATGGCCACCAGGTCGGCGATCGCGTGCTGTGCGAAGTGGCCCGCCTGATCCAGGCGCATGCCCGGCGCCCCCGTGACATGGCTGCCCGCTACGGCGGCGACGAGTTCGCACTGGTGTTGCCCGACACCCCGGTTGAAGGCGCGCGGCAGGTGATCGAAGACCTGATCTCCTGCATCCGCGCCCTGCCGCCGCCCGGCGATGGCAGCGACACAGGCGTCACCCTGACCATCGGCGTCTACACCCGTGTGCCTGACGGCGACCTGCAACCGCATCATTTCGTCGAAGGCGCCGACAACGCGCTGTACCGGGCCAAGGACAATGGCCGCGACGGCTACGTGATCGACGGCGGCACGCCCGAGCCATAGCGCCGGGCAGGCCTGTCGGGGCGCTGCGGGCTACAACATACGCATGCGAATGGTTAGACTGGGCGCCCCGTCCCCTGCCCGGTTCCCGCATGAAAGCCAGCACGTTCCGCTTCGGCATCAACCTGTGGCCACCGTTCCTGTTCACCGGCATCCATGTCACCCGGATCACCCCGGACTACCGGCAGATCGACGTGGAACTGCGCCTGCGCCCCTGGAACCGCAACTACGTCGGCACCCACTTCGGTGGCAGCCTGTTTGCGATGACCGATCCGTTCTGGATGCTGGGCCTGATGCACACCCTTGGCCGCGACTATTACGTCTGGGATCGCGCCGGTG